>CBFDCD010000038.1:0-11750 GCA_965603225.1 uncultured bacterium | reverse complement strand
AAGGGAGAAAGTTACTGGGATAGTTATGCCGTGCCTATAAAAGACAAGTCAGACAATGTTATACAGGTAATTCAACTTATAAGGAATATTACGAAATACAGGAAAGCCGAGAGTGCAAAAAGGGAGAGCGAAAAGAAATACCAGACACTGTTTGAAGACTCCATAGATGCAATCTATATTACTAAAAAAGGGGGCGCATTTATTGATGCCAATCCATCCTTTCTGAAACTTTTTGGCTACAACTGGGAAGAAATAACAAAAATAAGCGCACGGGATCTTTATGCAAACCCCGATGACCGCAGCAGGTTTAAGAAAGAAATAGAAAAAAATGGTTCTGTTACGGGTTTTTCCGTTAAGCTTGTTAAGAAGGATGGAGAAAAAATTGACTGTCTCATTACCGCCTCGACACGGAGGGATGAGAATGGAGCTGTAAGTTCCTATCAGGGTCTGATTCGAGATATTACGGAGAAAAAAAGAGCAGACGAAAAAAAGGACCAACTCGAAACCCAACTCCTCCATGCCCAAAAGATGGAGGCTGTTGGCACCCTTGCCGGTGGAATTGCCCACGACTTTAACAACATCCTCCAGGCAATTTCAGGGTATAGCCAGATTCTCCTAATAGGGAAGGAAACAGACAACCCAGATTACACAAAGTTAAAGGCCATTGAAAAATCAGCACTCCGGGCCGCTAACCTTACCTCACAACTCTTGATATTTGGCAGAAAAGTATCAGCCAAGCTCAGACCATTAGATATAAACCAGGAGCTGATGCAGGTAACTGAAATGCTTGGGCATACAATTCCAAAGATGATTGCTATTGAATTAAATCTTGGAAAGGATATCAAAATCATAAATGCAGACAAGACCCAGATTGAACAGATTATCATGAATCTTGCGATTAATGCCAGGGATGCTATGCCGGACGGTGGAAAAGTGATTTTTAAGACAAAGAATGTATCCATTGATGAGGGGTACATGAAAACCCACTTGGGAGCAGTTCCTGGCAGCTATGTGCTTCTTAGTGTTTCAGACACGGGCTATGGCATAGATAAAGAGTCAGTTGAGCATATATTTGAACCCTTCTATACTACAAAAGAAAGGGGCAAGGGAACAGGTCTTGGTTTGGCAATGGTCTACGGAATCGTCAAAAGCCACTATGGATATATAACGTGTTACAGCGAAGAAGGAGAAGGTACTACATTTAAGATATATTTTCCTGTTATGGAAACAGAAACCGAAGGACTCCAGCATCAAGAAAAAATAATGGATGTTAGAGGTGGCGATGAAACACTTTTAATAGTGGATGATGAGGAAAATCTTAGGGAAATCGGAAAGGAAATGCTGACCAAATTTGGTTATACAGCCCTCACTGCCCCAAATGGAGAGGAGGCCCTGAAGATTTACCGTAAGAGAAAAGATGAAATAGACCTGATTATTATGGATCTTATTATGCCTGGCATGGGCGGCAAAAAGTGTTTAGAAAAAATTATCAAAATAGACCCCCATGCAAGGGTGATTATTGCCAGCGGATATTCAGACAGTGGACATACTAAAGAGATCTTTACGGCAGGGGCAAAGGGCTTTATAAACAAACCCTATGATATTAGCCAGATTTTAAAAGTGATTCGAGAGGTCCTGGATTAATGCTTAATGCCTTCGATTATATCATGTGCTTTTACAATGCATATAAATAAGCCTGGTAGTTTGGATTTTAAAAAGACCTTTAAGTCTGGAGATTTTTTAGATAAAATTGCCCTTATCTTTGCCGTATGGTTCGGAACAGGGCTTTTTCCCGGAATCCCGGGCACCATAGGCTCAATCGGGGCAGTACCATTATACCTGGTGATGTCCCTTTTCGGAGCTAAATTTCAAGGCATTTTTGTTTTCATAATAACCATTGTAGCTATATGGTCCTCCCATAGAGGCGAACAACTATTGTGCAGCAATGATCCAGGCCTTATTGTGATTGACGAGGTTTCAGGATTTTTGCTGACCGTTTTATTTATTCCCCTCACCTTGTTTAATCTTGTGGCAGGTTTTTTTCTTTTCAGGCTTTTTGATATTATTAAACCCTATCCGATAAAAAAGATTGAGAAGTGGAGAGGTGGATTCGGAATTGTGTTTGACGATCTCTTAGCAGGTGTTTATGCGCATCTCTCCTTGCTTTTAATAATATATCTGTTAAAATCCATGGGATATCAGGTGTAACAATGCGTTTATAGTTATTATGAGTAGCATATAAGGCGCTTTGCATTGAGAAGAATATGAAGACAGAAATTATAGTAGTAGGTAATGAATTAATCTCAGGTAAAACCAGAGATCTTAATGGATGGTATGCCTCAGGTCGTCTCTTGTCCAATGGCATTGAGGTAAGCGAGATTAGGACAGTGGGAGATAATTATAAGAGTCTATTTCCTGTTTTAAAGGCAGCAACAGAAAGGTCTGATTTCATTATTGTCACTGGTGGGCTGGGGCCAACAGAAGATGATTTAACCACTGAAACAGTATCTAAGACATTTGACAGGCCTCTTATCCTGTATAATGATATCTTAGGTAAAATAAGGGAATTTACAAGAAAGTCGGGTCTGGATACCTCTCCTTCTTTAGAAAAACTGGCATGGCTGCCGGAAGGTGCCAAAATTTTAGATCAAAAAAAGGAAATGTGCGGGTTTTCATTAACTGAGGGTAAAAGCCTCCTCTATTTTCTGCCCGGAGTACCAGAGCAGATGAGAGAATTATTGGATAAATCTGTCATTCCGGATATTTTCCGCGTATTTACTCCTAAAAATTTACTTCAACACCGGTTAATCAAGGTTTACGGATTGCGGGAGGCCAATATTGCTGATGCCTTTAAGGGTCTTAGCGAGGAATGTCCTGGGATAATGTTTGGATTTTATCCCTCATTCCCTGAAAACCACATCAATGTCACTGCACGAGGCAATAAAGATGTAGAAACTGAAAACATGCTAAACAATGCAGAGGAAAAGATTAAGAACATATTAGGATCTTATGTTTTTGCATCTGACGATACGTCAATGGAGGCGGTGGTTGGTGAATTATTACAAGGGCGTAAGAAGACATTATCTGTTGCTGAATCTTGTACAGGGGGCCTTATTGGCCATAGACTAACATCAGTGCCAGGAAGTTCTCTTTACTTTGAAAGGGGCGTAATTGTATACAGCAACCGGTCTAAGATAGAAATGCTTGGTGTAAGGCAAAATACCATAGACACGTACGGGGCGGTCAGCTATCAAACGGTAAGGGAAATGGCTGAAGGTGTGAGAAGTGTTTCGAAAACGGATATAGGACTTGCAGTAACCGGAATCGCCGGACCCTCCGGAGGGGAAAGGAATAAACCTGTTGGAACGGTATTTATAGGGCTGTCTGTTGGCAAGGAAATATTTTCCAGTCAATACCTGTTTTCAGGGACAAGGGAAAGGGTGAAAATTACTACCTCTGAGATGGCCCTTGATTGGATAAGGAGATATATACATGGGTATCCGTTCATTCCTGGCATTTGAGCTTGCCCCTGACATTAAAACGCAAATAGAAACACTATCTGAGGCATTAAAAGACTCAAACCTCCCTGTAAGGTGGGTTAAACCGGAAAATATCCACCTTACTTTGATTTTTTTTGGTGACGTAGAGGAAAATGTAATAGAAGATATCAAGGAAAAGGTTAACGAGGCAGTCAAAGGGATGGCATCAGTTAAGATCAGGCTCAAGGGTGTAGGGGTATTCCCCAACCTAAAAAGGCCACGGGTAGTCTGGGTGGGACTTGGCGGAGATATTGACAGGTTGTCGGATTTAAGGGATAATCTCCAATCGAAATTAAATGCACTGGGGTTTATTCCTGAAAGAAGACCATTTAAACCACACTTGACCCTTGGTCGCTTTAAAGGACGAACAAGCGGGACCTATGAGATAAAGAATATTCTTGAAAGATATTATGAGACTAAAAGTGATATTTGCTACCTTAAAGAATTTATCCTTTTTAAAAGCGATCTTAAGCCTAACGGAGCAGAATACACAAAAATTTGCACATGGACATTAGGCGCTTAGCAAAACCATGTAAACACTTTTTATCGCTGTCTAATAGCCCTCTGTAGTTCCATGGGAAAAAACTTAGGGAGAGGAGCGACTTCAATAATTCAATCCCGCCACAAATCTGGCGGGCAAGCTTTAATCGTCAATTTTGTTCCGGCCTGCCCGGGTTAGGAGAATATCATGGCAAAAGAAGTGGAAAAAGGTAGGTCTGTAGACCTTGCTATTTCGCAGATTGAAAAACAGTATGGAAAGGGTTCTATAATAAAGATGGGTCAGAAAGGGGCTGTAGTAGATATCCCTGTAATATCAACGGGATCACTCTCCCTGGATTATGCCCTTGGTGTTGGTGGTGTTCCAAGGGGAAGGGTTGTGGAAATTTTTGGCCCGGAATCATCTGGAAAGACTACCCTGGCCCTCCATGTCATCGCAGAGGCACAGGCCAAAGATGGAATCGCGGCATTTATAGATGCAGAACATGCTCTTGACATTGTTTATGCAAAACGACTTGGTGTTAACGTGGATAATCTTCTGGTGTCCCAACCGGACACAGGAGAGCAGGCCCTGGATATAGCTGAGATACTTGTTAGAAGTAGCGCAATAGATATCATGGTCATTGATTCAGTTGCGGCCCTTGTGCCAAGGGCAGAGATAGAAGGTGAAATGGGTGATCAGCAAGTAGGACTGCAGGCGAGATTGATGTCCAAGGCATTGAGGAAATTAGCCGGCTCAATCAATAAGTCCATGACAAGCGTTATATTTATTAATCAAATAAGGATGAAAATAGGGGTAATGTTTGGAAACCCAGAGACTACCACCGGCGGAAACGCATTGAAGTTTTATGCTACTCAACGCCTTGATATTCGTAGGATAGGATCCATAAATGAGGGAGATAAGGCAGTAGGCAATAGAACAAGGGTTAAGGTGGTTAAAAATAAGATTGCCCCTCCCTTCAGGACGGCAGAGTTTGATATTATGTATGGCTTGGGAATTTCAAAGGAGGGAGACCTCTTAGACCTTGGGGTCTCCTTAGATATAATTGAAAAAAGCGGCTCATGGTATTCGTTTAATGATGAAAGAATTGGCCAGGGCAGGGAAAACGTTAGGAGGTTTCTGGCGCAAAACAATGATATAATGGAAGATATATCCGGAAGGGTTAAGGAGAAACTTGGTATTGGTAAAAAAGAAGACATTCAATTAGAAGAAAAATCTTAAATTAAACGAGGATATGTTTGTATATGGATAGCAGATCAATAAGGAAGGAATTTATACAGTACTTTAAAGACCGCGGTCATGAAGTAGTACAAAGCTCATCTTTAATTCCAAAGGATGACCCGTCTCTCCTTTTTACAAATGCCGGTATGGTTCCGTTTAAGAACCTATATCTTGGCATTGAAAAAAGGGCATACACAAGGGCGGTAAGCTCACAGAAGTGTGTCAGGGCAGGGGGAAAACATAATGATCTTGAACAGGTAGGATTTACCAACCGGCATCATACCTTTTTTGAGATGCTGGGTAATTTTTCATTCGGCGATTATTTTAAGAAAGAGGCTATTGAGATGGCGTGGGAGCTGTTAACCGATGGTTACGGCTTATCGCCTGAAAAACTATGGGTATCCATCTATAAAGATGATAACGATGCATATGAAATGTGGACTGGAAACGTTGGAGTGCCTGATAATAGAATAGTCAGGCTTGGGGAAAAGGATAATTTTTGGTCTATGGGTGAAACAGGACCATGCGGACCATGCTCGGAGATTTATATAGATCAGGGACCTGATGTAGGGTGCGGCAAACCAACCTGCAAGGTAGGTTGCGAATGTGACAGATATTTAGAGATTTGGAACCTGGTATTTACCCAGTATGATAGACAGCCGGACGGTAGTCTTATCCCCCTGCCAAAGCCAAACATAGATACAGGTATGGGTCTGGAGAGATTATCTGCAATTCTCCAGGGGGTTTACTCAAACTATGATTCAGACCTTTTCTCCGATATTATACATCTTACAGAGGAACTGGCAGAAACAAGATACGGTCAGGATAAAAAATCTGATACTTCGTTTAAGGTAATTGCAGATCACAGTCGGGCCGTTGCATTTTTAATAGTAGACGGGATTATACCTTCAAACGAGGGCAGGGGATATGTGCTAAGGAGAATAATAAGGCGTGCCATACGGTATGGGCAAATCCTCGGCATGAAGGGTCCTTTTCTTCATCGTTTGACCGATAAGGTTATTGATGTGATGGGAGCAGACTATCAAGAACTAAACCAGTCAAGGAGATTTATTGATGAGGTGGTAATCAACGAGGAAAAAAGATTTGCCGATACACTTTTTCACGGCCTTTCCCTTTTGAGGGAAGAGATAGGGGAATTGCAGGAAAAGAACAAATCTATTATTCCCGGAGAACTTGTGTTCAGGCTCTATGATACCTTTGGTTTTCCCTCAGACCTGGTAGAAGATATAGCCCGAGAGGAAGATATCACCGTAGATATTGACGGTTTTAACAAGGCCATGGCCGAACAAAGGGCGATATCACAAAAAAGTTGGAAAGGCAGTGGAGAAGAAGAAATACCAGAGATCTATAGAATGCTGGATTCTCGGGGCATAGAATGTAAGTTTCTGGGGTACGAAACATTGCGCGAAGAGGCGAACATTATAGGGATCCTGAAGGCGGAAGGAATAAACGGAGGAGACATCAAGGAAGTAAATCTGGCCCATGAAGGAGATAAAATAGAGATTATCCTTGATCAGAGCCCTTTTTATGGGGAATCCGGAGGCCAAGCCGGAGATACCGGATGGATAAGCAATGAAAACGTAAGGGTTGAGATTGTTAACACACTCAGATACCCGGCAAATTTGATTGTTCACATTGGGAAGATTATTGAGGGAGACGTATCTATAGGTGATACTGTTGTTGCATCCGTAGATGAGGCAAGAAGAAAAAATACCGCCCACAACCACACAGCAACACATCTTCTTCAGGCGGCATTAAGAGAAATTCTCGGCGAACATATTAAACAAGCGGGATCTTACGTTGGTCCTGAAAGGATGAGATTCGATTTTACACACTTTGCCCAGATATCTCCTGATAGACTACAAGAGGTTGAAATGATTGTTAATCGTCATATCCAAAAGAACTATCCAGTAACAACAGAGACAATGTCCCGGGATGATGCCTTTAAGCTTGAGGCAATTGCCCTGTTTGAAGAAAGATATGGTGACAACGTCCGTGTCGTGTCTATTGGAGATGCTATCAGCAGGGAGCTCTGCGGGGGGACACACGTTAGTTTAACGGGAGATATAGGGCTTTTCATGCTTGCAAGTGAAGGTGCTGTGTCGTCCGGAATCAGAAGGATCGAGGCATTTACTGGAGAAGGTGCAATAAATGAAATGCAAAAAGAGGTGTACAGGCTTAAGACTGTATCCAATTTTTTAAAAACATCTCCTGACAAACTGTTGATAAGGGCCGAGCAAATTATTAAGGATCAAAAGGAAAAAGACCGAGAGATAGAATCCCTTAAGGCAAAGCTGGCAACCAAACAATCTGAAGAATTACTTACCACTGCCATGACTGTAAACGATATAAAGGTTATCAGCCAGGAGGTTACTACATCCAGCCCAAAGGACATGAGGGAGTTCGGGGACTACTTAAGGGATAAGCTTAAGTCCGGGATAATTGTACTTGGAGCCAGGGGTAACGGAAAAGTGTTTTTGTTGTGCAGGGTTACGGCTGATCTGACCGATAGATTTCACGCCGGGAATATTATCAAAGAGCTGACTGGGCTTGTTGGCGGAAAAGGAGGAGGTAGAAAAGACATGGCAGAAGGCGGCGGGACAAAGGAATCTGAATTAAAAAAAGCCCTGTCTACGGTTTATACAATTGTTGACGTGTAACCGCAGGTGGCCTCGGTTCAAAGTTTAGGGTCAGGCTACTTTTATCTATTTTTAGGATTATGCCTGTTTACGTTTTTAAATATGGTTATGCTAACACCTATTTAATAGAAGATGGTGATTCTTTTGCCGCCATAGATGTGGGGACATTTACTGCCGCTGAAAAAATATATGAGTATCTCCGCGGCAGATCAGCAGATACCTCCTCATTGCGGATGGTAACTGCCACACACTTCCATGTTGATCATATTGGTGGCATATCAAGGCTTATCAGACTTTTCCCTGAGGCAAGGGTATTTTTTTATGTAAAGAGTGGCGATTATATAATGAGAAAAGACAAAATATGTCTGTTTTCTTTTTTCAACTGGATAAAAGAGCTTCCGCCAATATTGAATGCCTGTGATAATCATAGAAAAAATATACCTGCCGCCCTGAAAAGTTCCTTTTAACGCTAAAGAAACTAAAATTTCTGAGAAAACATCCTTTATCTCTTCATAAGGTATACTGCATATTAGATGAAGGTCGTCCCATACCCTATCTTGCAAACTGGAAATTGATAAAAACACCAGGGCATACAAATGACAGCATTTGTTTTTATAACAGGAGGGAGCAAGCCCTCATCACCGGGGACACTATCCTTAACATACGGGGTAGTGGTGAACTCAATAAATTCTGTTGCGATTGCGATAGCATAAAAGAATCTTTCCAGGTGTTATCTGGTCTAAAAATTAAGAAAATGTATCCTGGCCATGGAGATCCCCTGCTCTACATTGATGGAATAGGCGATGTTTTGAAATAAAAGCGGAAATTATTTGTTAGTGAATGTCCTTACACACAATTCAAAATGATATTTACATGCAGTCCATCACCGCCATTCCCGTAGCCCCCACATGGTAGCAAACAGGGCCAGACAAGTGATGGCAGCTGAAACAAGACCTGTTGCCCAAATCCCCCCTGTCAACCAGAGCGGCCCACCGATGAGTGCCCCTATTGCCCGGCCGATGCCTGCGGTGGTAAAGAATCCTGCCATCATGGTTGCCCGTGAAGCAGGAATCAATTCTGTAGACAGGGAAAGGCACGTAACAATCGCAAACTCAAAGAAAAGAAAAACAAAGAACAGACCTGTAAACGCCAATAATAAGGATTGCCCGCATATTGGCAGTAGACCATAGCTGAGCATGGAAAACAAAAGGGCAAAAAACAATGATCGCTTCAACCCTAAACGGTCGGACAATGTGGCAGTCAGTCCTTCGCCTAATAACTCAGCAACGCCAATAACGGTTGTACTCAGTCCAATGGCAACCGTGCTCAGATAAAACTGTCCCTCAAGCCAGACTCCGTAGATCACGAACAAATTATCGTTTGCCACACCGGATAAAAAGGCAAAGATCAAAACGCCGAAAGATGCACGATGTCGTACTAATTGTTTTAAGGCCTCCCAAAAAAATAATAGGGAAAATGAGCTGTGGGGAAGTTTGTTATCTTTTTTAATGAAAAGTATAAGAAGGGTAAAGCAAACCAGACCCATACCGCCGATAAAAAAGAAGGGCGATTGCCACCCCAAACCATTAATCAGAAAACCAATGATCGGAATTCCTATAAGTGTACTGCTGGCCCAGCTAACTTCGAGTATGCCTATTGCAAGGCCGCGCTTGGAATAGGGAATTCTTTCCCCTACATAGGCCTGAATAGCAGGATCGAATGTATTTTTTGCAAGCCCGGTTAAAAAAAGAGCAATGAGCACAATTCCATATAAGGGCAAAAAACCTGCTATAAGCATGCCTATAATCAGCATGGCCATCCCAGCTAACATCATTCGCCGGTAACCAAGTCGATCTCCCAGCGGGGCAATGATTACCCCCAAGATAGCTGCCGCCTGATTTAGGGCGATGAGAGATGTGATTGCAGTAATCGGCACTCCTAACCCGCGGCTCAGTACTGGAGCGAACGGATAGGGAAACCGTTTAGCGGTATTTAAAAGCAATCTGCTGAAGAGGGCAACACTGCTTATCTTCAGCAACTGACCGGTTATGTTCCGGTTATATTCATTAGGAGGGAATGGGTTTGACATATGCACCTCAAAGTAAGACAGTCTAAATACCATTAAAACGTAAAAATAAAAATGAATTTTTTTAATGCTGTGTGCGAAATAAGGTTTAAGGCCAGATTGCCACAGAAAAAGATCGTTCGGTCTATGGATAGGATTGTTATAAATAATTTTAACCACCCTTCAAAAAATCTTTTGCCGAAGATTTTAGTCAATAGAATATAAAAGTTGAATGTTTATTGTATGATTAAAATCTATTCAAACGAACTTTATGGTAGTATATTATTGAGCTATTAATTGAATAGATACACTCGCGGGGTTCCACGGAACGATTCACATTGGGATTCCCTGTGTCCCCGGGAGACACTGACTAACGATAGTACGTGATTCAAATGATCCGAATAACGACCCATTTAGCCATTGATGAAGAGGAAATTAAGGAAGTATTTGTCCGAGCATCTGGACCAGGCGGTCAAAACGTTAACAAGGTGGCAACGGCCGTTCAATTGCGTTTTGACGTGCGTAACTCGACCTCTTTGCCGGAGAGTGTGAAAGCACGGCTTGTCCGCCTGAGCGGAAAGCGAATCAATGAAAAAGGAGTGCTTGTTATAGAGGCAAAGCGCTTTCGTACTCAGGAGCGCAACCGCCTGAACGCCAGGGAGCGACTAATGGACCTGGTTTTTCGCGCCGCTCAAAATCCTAAGGAAAGACGGAAGACCCGGCCTACAGCGGCTTCCGTAGAACGTAGAATCGAAGGCAAGCGAAGTCATGGCAAAACCAAAAAGATGCGTAGCCCTCTACAGACAGACACTAACAGCGAATGAAATCAAATCCTATTATATTTTTCAGATAATTTTAATAATTAGCTGAGAGGAAGATATGAAAATTTGTCAGATTTGCGGTCAGTCCGTGGCTGAAGAGGTCACTATCTGTCCCAATTGCGGAAGCCGGATTGGGGAAGGAATAAAATATATAGACGATTACAAAATAATCGAGGTTATTCATGAGAGCTATTCAAGCATACTCTGCCGTGCTTACAAAGAGACGGAAGAAGAGGCGAAAATGCTACGGATTTTTACTGCTAACGCAAAAATTGACGAAAAAATAGCCGATCGCCTTAAACAGGAGTTAGAGGAAGTCCAGACCCTTCCGGAAGAATATTTTGTCAGGCATAATGAAATTAAGCGATCCTCAGGCGGAGTATGGTATAGGGTAAGTGAATGGATTGACGCAGAAAAATGGGGAACCTTACTTGTCTCAGGCATATTCCAGGATTATCGAACTGCCTTTGATCTTTTTCATAGGATTGCATCTATACTTGAGGGTTTGCATCAGATTGGCCGGATAATCCCTCACCTCATTTTAGATGATATCCTTGTTATAAAAGATGAACAGGGGGGTTTAAAGGCAAAGATAGACTACAAGATTTCCCGTTTTCTCAACCCGAAGATGGACCGGCCAAGCCCGATGTTGAAAAAATTACTAAACTGCCACCCGGACATCATTAATCGTAGACCTCTGGATGTCAGGAGCGATATCTGGTCTTTAGGCAAGATTTTTGTAGAGCTCCTTTCCTTTGATCCAGATGTTACTGATTTTTCGAGTAAGGTAGATGAAATACCCCTGCCTGCTGAAGTACGGATATTAATAAAGGTTATGCTGGCAGAAGACCCTGGCCTCAGACCCCAATCAATGGCAGAGGTAGCCGAGACCCTTTTAAAGGTAAAAGACAAGGATATTAAGGCAGCAAAACTTGAACAAATTGA
>CBFDCD010000037.1:0-11814 GCA_965603225.1 uncultured bacterium | reverse complement strand
TGCCTCCATTAATGCGAATCTCTCATCTTCTTTTCTGATCTTTAAAGGGAATTTCTTTTTCTTTCCCACCCTTTATGGAAGTCTCTCTCTTTTTGTCCCCTCCCTTGATGAGAGCCTAACTCTTTCCCCTCCCTTGATGGGAGGGGATTAAGGGGAGGGTGTAATAAACAGTGTATCCATACCACCTTCATGTCTACGTGCAACGCACAGGCAGGTAAAACACCATGCGTGTTGGTTAATACTTCATTGTTTCAAAATCTGAGAACTTTGAATCCCTGACTTCTACGTTATTTATCTCTTTCCGTATTGTTCCCTGTTTCTGCCGCGTGTTGTGCACCATCAACTTCAATGATTATTTTCTTGTTAAAGCAAACGAAATCAACACTATATTGTCCGATTGGCTGTAGTCTAGGGAAAAAGTATCGTTTCTTTACGCCTTGTACATACGCAGCGGTAAGCCATTACAATTTTGTCACATAGGACGGATGTTTGTAATGCTTGTCTACTATCTCGTTACATGCATTGAATATATTTCCCTTTATCTTTCTGTTCGTTAGATATAAGTCCGAAAGCATGGATCGTATCTGAACCCTTTTAGATGTTTTTGCTGTTGGGCAGCCGCTTTCAATATTCGGAAAACCCATTTCACGGGCATATTTTTTAATAGTGGTATCGCTTAAGAAAAAAAAGGGCCGTATGAGGGTGAGTCTTCCATGAAACAATTCCTGGACAGGCTGGATTGTGTCAATTGATCCTGCAAAAAAAAGGTTTAAAAAGAACGTCTCTATAAAATCATCCTTTTGATGCCCAAAAGCCACCTTGTTGCATTCAAGCTCTGCTGCCTTTTCAAAGATTGATTTCCTCTTTAACCGTGAACAGAAAAAACATGGATTTTCCCTGTTTTCTTTTGTATGGGCCCGTTGTCCAAATTTACTCTTAATAATGTGGTAGTTAAAACCATTTTTTATGAAAAAGTCCCTCATGTCTCCAGATGTATCCGGGCCAAAGCCCAGGTCTATGTGAACCGAAAAAATTTCATAGGAAATGGGTATTCTCTTAATTCGCTCCCTCAGCAACCATAGAAGCGATATGCTATCTTGACCACCGGACACGGCAACCAACACCTTATCACCATCTTCTATCATATTGAAGGTATTAATAGCCTTACCCGTAAGACGTTTCATTTCTTGTGTAGTATAGCTCAATGATCGCCCACTTCTCTTTCGCCGAATATCTTTGTCCCTATTCTTACAACATTCGCCCCCTCTTCTAACGCAACCTTGTAAGAATTTGTCATACCCATGGAAAGATATTTCATCTCTATGTCCGGCAAGGAAAGATCCTTTATCTGATCAAATAATTCCCTTGTTTTTTTAAAGTAGTGGCGAGAGTCTTCCGGGTCCCCAAATCTTGGTCCCATTGTCATAAGGCCCATAACCTTTATGCTTTCAAGAGCCGATATCTCTTTTATGACCTCTATCAAATCCCCTGGTGCGACCCCGGTTTTTTGATCTTCTTCACCACTGTTGACCTCAATGAGTATAGGCATAACCTTATTTTTTGCATTACAATGCCTATTTATCTCTTTTGCAAGCCTAAGGGAGTCGACAGACTCAATCATGTCAAAAATTTCAACTGCTTTTTTGACCTTATTTCTCTGAAGGTGTCCAATAAAATGCCATTCAGCGTTTTCCTTGACGTCATAAAACACATTAATTGCATCCTGAAGATAATTTTCCCCCAATATAGTTACCCCTGACTTGATTGCCTCGGATATCTCTTCAGCTGTTCTGGTTTTGGCAGCGGCCAACAGGCTTACGCCTTCAGGCAATTCGCTGAAAATGCGTTCAATGTTTTCCTTTATACTTGTCATTTGCAGATCCTTATGTTTGTAGCTCCTTTCCATTATTATAGTAAGGAGTTTTATATTTGTTAATTTTGCTTCTTTGTAATAGCCCCGACAGGGCATATATTCACACATGCATTACAATTTTTGCAGGTGTCCCCGGTCTCTTCATCATGGCCAAAAAAACTTATTACAGTATCAAGTCCCCTTCCCGCGAATGCCAGAAGAGGTCTCCCATTTTTACTATTACACACAAAAACACATTTTCCACACAATACACACTTATCAGGGCGGTATTCAAGGAATGGATGGCTATCCTCTGCTTTAGTTTCTCTATCTATGGCTTCCAGTTTCTTGAGCCTTAATCCAAAATGAAGGAACTTGGCAATTCGTTGTAATTCGCATTTTCCATTGGCCGGACAGTTCTTGCAGTCCACATTATGAACAGAGAGGAGAAGTTCAAATGCCGTCCTCTGTAATTTTTTTATATGCTCTGTGTCTGTCTTGATTACCATCCCTCCTTTAACCTTCACAGTGCATGAGGTTACCGGCTGGCTGTATCCGTCAATCTCAACAAAGCACAACCTGCATGCGCCAGGGGGGTCTTTCATTTCGCTCATATAACAAAGATTTGGAATGTAAATTCCATTATTCAGGCATGCCTGAAGTACTGATAATCCCTCTTCGGTTTCTATTTCATTATTATCAACGGTAATTTTAATCATGCTTGTCTTCCTTTGGGCGTTCTATTGTAGGCACAAGATTTGGGGGAGAAACCTTTTTTACAGCATCATACTCAGGCGGGCAGGCAGACACACACTCTCCACATTTAACACATAAGGTCTGATCAATACCCTTTTTTCTATTACTTGTTGTAAATATAGCCTCTGTGGGGCAACTCCCTACACAGGCATCGCAACCCCTTGCGCATTTATCCAAATCGATATAATAGGCTATGAGTTCCCTGCACATCATAGCAGGGCATCGTTTTTCCCGGATATGCTCTTCGTATTCATCCCTAAAATACCGTATGGTTGTCAAGACAGGGTTAGGGGCGGTCTTGCCTAATCCGCAAAGTGATGCATCCTTTATATCCATACTCAGGCTTTCAAGAAGCTCAATATCTCCCTCTCTGCCTTCTCCCTTTGTGATTCTGTCTAAAATATCAAGAAGATGTTTTGTGCCTATTCTACAGAATGTGCATTTTCCACATGATTCTTTTTGGGTAAAATCGAGAAAGAACTTTGCCACATCTACCATGCAGGCATTCTCATCCATGACTACCATCCCACCTGAGCCCATCATAGCCCCTGCCTGGATTAGGGAGTCGAAATCGATAGGTGTATCAAGAAAATCTTCCGGGAGACATCCTCCGGAAGGGCCTCCTATCTGGACTGCCTTAAATTTTTTCTGTTCAGGTATACCACCGCAAATATCAAAGATAAGACTTCTCAGGGTTACTCCGGTGGGTATTTCTACCAACCCGGCATGGACGATATTTCCCACAACAGAGAATATTGCCGTACCTGGGCTGTTATCTGTACCTATTTTTCTGTACCACTGGGCACTATTCATTATTATCGGTGGAATAGATGCCATGGTCTTTACATTATTTATTAAGGTCGGTTGACCCCATAGGCCTTTTTGCGCAGGATAAGGAGGCCTTAACTGAGGCATGCCTCTTGAACCCTGAATTGATTGTATAAGGGCGGTTTCTTCACCGCACACAAATGCCCCTGAGCCCTGGAATACCTCGATTTCCAAATCAAAATCAGTACCCAGTATCCCTTGCCCTAACAGCCCAAACTTCTTAGCCTGGGCAATTGCGTTGGTAATTATTTTTACTGCAAGGGGATACTCGGCCCTTACATAAAAGATTGCCTTATCTGCGCCAACAGCATATGCGCTAATGGCCATTCCTTCAATAACCTGGTGGGGATTGCTTTCCAGAATAGTTCTGTCCATGTATGCACCTGGATCTCCCTCATCTGCATTACATATAACAGTTTTATTTTTTCCATCGGCATCCCGTACAAACCGCCATTTCTTGCCGGTTAAAAAGCCCGCACCTCCTCTTCCCCTGAGGCCTGATTCTTGAACCTCATTCAAAATACTTTCCGGCTCAGATCCCAATGCCTTGCTTAAGGCTGCGTATCCACCCTTTGCAATATATTGGCGTATATCATCAGGGTCAATCAGGCCACTGTTTGCCATGATAACTTTTTTTTCATGGTTAAACCTTGGGAACTCCATGACCCATGGGATCATATCATTTTCTTCAATGGCCCCCAACATATGCTCAAAGACAGGATCATCTCCGCCTAAGAATGCCCTTGTGAGCAATTTTGCCTTTCCAGGGGTCACTTCATTGTAAAGGATGGGCGGGAACCCCGGTTTATCAATAATGACAAGCGGCTCGGCATAGCAATGGCCAAGGCAGCCTACCGGAACAATGCCGGCATTGATGCCCTGTTCTTTCAGGCCTTCTTCAAATGCAGCCTTCGCTTCCATTGCCCCTGAGGCAAGTCCACATGTTGCCATCCCTATATAGATGTTAGCGCGGTCTTTGTTGTTTATTTCCTTAAAGTGTTTTTCCGCATCTTGCCGGATAATTTTATATGCCTCTTCAGCAGTTTTTTTATTGTTGTTGCTCAATTTTTTCCTTTTTTCTTTTCTCTCTTTCTTTCTCTATCTCAAACCCCAGTAAAAGGCCTTCAACCTTGCTGGGGGCCATATGTCCGTAAACTGTTTCACCAATAATAGCAACCGGCGCCAGGGCACAACAACCTACACAGGCCACCCGATCAATGCTAAACTCCCTGTCAGGCGTAGTTTCACCTGCTTTAATTTCAAGTTTTCTTTCAAAATTTTCCAGGATTATGTCTCCTGCCCTTACATGGCAGGCCGTGCCTAAACAAACTTTAATCTCGTGTTTCCCAGGTGGCGTAAACCTGAATTGGTTATAAAAGGTCGCAACCCCGTAAACCTCACAACTCGACATATTAAGGTGTTCCGCAACCATTTTTAGGACCATGGGGGCCAGGTAGCGATGTTTATCCTGGATTATTTGTAAGATAGGTATAAGTTTATCCCTTTGTTTTTTAAAATCCTCAAGCATAACGGGTATGTCATTCAGCATAGCCTTTTCTTTTTGTTCTATTTCTTCCATGTAGTCTCTCTATTACTCCTTCAATTAAAAACAATCATAATAGTATATTAAAAGAACTTTTATGAGGTCAAGGGTAAATAAGAATATTTTTGTTAACTTTTATTTATCCAGGCCATAACCGTATTAAAATCATTCATTAGTTTATGTATTGCATGACCCCTGTGACTTACCATGGCTTTTTCTTCAGGAGAAAGCTGCGCAAATGTTCTTTTAAGGGGAGGATAATAAAAGAGCGGATCATATCCAAATCCATTTGTACCTGCAGGCGCATTTAATAGTATGCCATAGCATTCTCCGTTATAGATGAGTGTCTCTCCTGAGGGTTTGGCTATGGCAATGGAACAACTGAATCTGGCGCTGCGATCTGTTTCCCCTTTCATTTCTTCAAGAAGTTTACGGTTTTTTTGTTCGTCGTTAGCTAATTCACCGGCGTAACGGGCCGAATAAATACCTGGGGCGCCATTTAATGATTTTACTTCGAGGCCTGAATCATCGGATAAGACCGGAACGTTTAGTGTTTTTGATATAAATTTCGACTTGTTAGCGGCTATTTCAGCAAATGTATTTCCCTTTTCTTCAAATTTTTGTATATTACTAAAGTCAGAGAGCTCTTTAATTTCTATGGGTAACCTTTCGAACAGCAGTTTAAATTCTCTCACCTTGCCTTTATTGTAAGTTCCTAAGACCAAAATTAGTTTTTTCATAAATTTTTATCCTGCAGGGCATAGATTAGTTGTTTGAAACGTAGTTACGTTTTATTTTATACAACTGGTCAAAAAGATATAGTATTTGCTTAATTTTTGAAAGCTTTTTATACAGTGAGAATAATCAACGGTTATTAATAGATAATTATATGGATAATGAAAAAATTTTTATCGTAGGGGATATACATGGCTGTTTGGGCATGTTGAAGAGGCTTATTAGCCGGATAAAGTGGAGTCCTTCGGTAGATCAACTTATTTTTATTGGTGATTATATTGACAGGGGAGAAGACCCTAAGGGTGTGGTTGATTTTATTTTAAAGCTAAAAAATCGCTCTCCTTTGGTGAAATGTCTTATTGGTAATCATGAAAAGATGTTACTTGACTATTTATCAGGTGTTGATCGTCAACACTTCCTGATGAATGGAGGCGATTCTACATTGAGAAGCTATAATGAGGCAAGGTTAAAGGACAGCGATCCGTTATTTCCCCAGTCTCATCTTGATTTTTTTTCTTCACTTTTGCCTATGATAGAGCTTGATGAATACTATATCGTACATGCAGGTTTTCGCCCTCATCTAAGAATAGAGGATCAAGATTTAGATGATATGGTATGGATCAGAGATGAATTCATTTACTCTAATTATGATTTTGGCAAGGTGGTAATATTTGGACACAGTGCGTTTGACAGGCCGAGGATTATGAAAAATAAGATAGCTATTGATACCGGCGCTGTTTATGGCAATTATTTGACGTGCTTGGAGCTTCCTAAAAGAAAATTTTATACAGTGAAGCCCTGATAATGTAAAATAGAGCAGCAATCGATAAAGATTTTCTCTGATTTATTGACATGTTACTGATAGTGCGGTTTGTATGGCGCCCTTGACTTTCAATCTTTTAAAGGGTATTTTATTTGTGTCATATAAAGGCATGCACTTACACAATAAAAACACCTTGTAAGCGTTCACAGGTTAAAAGGTTCAGAGGTTTAGGGTTGAATTACCCTCTTTAGCCTTGCTTTTAAGTCGGCAATATAGGATGAAGATGAGAAGTGCATCACGGACGAGGCCAGGCTAAGCAGAACATCCTGAAATTAAGCCTCTTACGTTCCTAAGTTTAACGTTCCGGCTCATGGATATTGCCTTTAGCTATTGAACCTTTGAACCTTTATCCGCCATTCTTGTGGCGGGCAGAACGCTGAACCCGTGAACGGATACAACACATTTTACTTGCTACTGAACATTTATATTTAATGAGGGAATACTATTGCTTGACCTTGTAATTAAAGGCGGTCCTTTTATGTATCCAATCCTGTTTTGCTCTGTTTTGTCCCTTGCTATATTTTTAGAAAGGATATGGGTTTTAAGGAGGAAGATGATTATTCCAAAGGATTTTATATCAAAGGTGGAAGAGCTTGTAGGAAGGGATAAAATAGAGGATGCCGTTTTTTTATGCCACG
This sequence comes from uncultured bacterium, assembly GCA_965603225.1. Classification (GTDB taxonomy): domain Bacteria; phylum Desulfobacterota; class DSM-4660; order Desulfatiglandales; family B25-G16; genus M55B121. Next base: position 4,639 of record CBFDCD010000037.1, on the reverse strand, counting down.
GAAACAACTCTACAATAGCAAGGATTTTTTTAGCCGGACTCAAGAATACCGGACGAGGAATGTGGCTGGTGAAGGAGTCCATAGAAGAGAAGGGTAGAAGGGAAGGTATTCTCCTGGAAAGAAATATTGGGGCCTTGTTGACTATAGCTAATCTATCACCATTGTTGGGATTATTGGGAACTGTTTCAGGTATGATACAATCTTTTAACACGATTGCAACATATAACGTTAGCTCAGCTGCGCCGCTTGCAGGAGGCATTGCAGAGGCCTTAATTACAACTGCCACCGGACTTTTGGTTGCTATCCCAACCCTTGTTGTGTATCGTTTTCTAATAGACAAGGCGCAAATGCTCATTTTTCAAATGGAGGAAAACTCCATAAAACTTATTGATGCCATGGAGGGCAACAAATATAATGCGGTTTAGCAGGCCAAGGAGAGAGGAGATAAGCCTGGGGATAAGCATGGCCCCTTTAATAGATATTGTTTTTTTACTCCTTATATTTTTCATGTTAACCTCTCATCTCGACAGTTCATCAGGCATAGATATTTCATTGCCTGATGTCTCCGAGAGTCTATCGCCTCGACCGTTAGACAATCTAATAGTAGTTTTAGATAAGCAAGGAGATTGCTACCTGAATAAAAGCAAAATTTCATTACATGCGCTTTACAGCACCATAAAGGACTCTGCGCTGGGAAAAGATATTGGTCTCATTCTTAGTGCAGATAAAGACGTCAAGCACGGTCGTGTTGTTGAAATAATGGATTTGGCAAGAAAAGCAGGTGTTGAATCAATTACAATTTCTGCTCGATGGCAGCCTAAAGAGAACTTTTAAATGTAATGGCCTTTATAAAAAAGTATTTTTTCTATATCTTGTTTTTTTCATTTGCCGGTGTAATCTTATTTGCCTTGTTGAAATCTGGACAAAATAAGTTTGCTGAATTACAGAGGATGCAAAAGGAAGAGAAACACTATTTAATTATAATAAGCGAATTAAAGGAAAAAAATAAAATACTCACCTCTGAGATTCGACGGCTTAGGGAAGATAAACAATATCTGGAATCTACTGCGCAAAGAGAACTGGGTTTGGTAAAGGAAAATGAGATAATTTACCGGTTTAATAAGGACCTGAGCGAAGACATAGGCAAGAAGGAATCTTTGAAATAAAAAATAGGGGGCTAAAAGTGGCTGATTTAGATAAAATGTATGATGACATAATGGATACGATAGCAACATCCCAGTCAAATCTTTTGCTTATTAACCTATTAAAGGATCAGGGAAAGGCAGGCAGTGTAATTAAGGCCTGCCTTAAATTGTTGGAGTTTTTCCCCGACGATATTGCTATCAGGAAAACCTTGGCAGAGACATATCTTGAACAGGGAAACACCGGACTTGCTGAAGGAGAAATAGATACTATATGCCGTAAAATTAATGAATTATCGCAAATATATAAACTCCAGGCTAAGCTTTTTCAAAGAGAGGGCAGGCTTGATGAGGCAATAGAAGCATTAAGATTATATGCTGCTCATTGTCCGGATGATCAGGAGGCAAAGGATCTTTTATCCGAACTGACCGCCCGTCTTGGAGAAGAAAAATCCGTCTTGTTAACGCCGACAATGGCAGAGATTTATTTCGAGCAGGGAGAAATTGAAGAGGCCATTACTATATATAAAGAAATTGTTAAGGCATTCCCGGATGATCGGCAATACAGAACCAGACTGAATGAATTGGAAAATATGAATGAATCCCGAAAGGTAAAGGAGACCGGAGAGGAGAGTAGTAAAGAAAAAAAATTAAAGATGCTCGGTACTATGGAAAAATGGCTTGAAGTAATGGAGAAGAAGAGGGCCTCAAATCCTTAAAAATATACAAAAGGAGAAGAAATATAAATGTATTCAACATCAGATTTCAGAACAGGGTTAAAGATAGAATTAGATGGAAAGCCCTTTATCATTGTAGAGTTTTTACATGTCAAACCTGGAAAGGGAGGGGCATTTGTAAGGACAAAGTTGAAAAATATGGTAACTGGACAGGTACTTGAAAAAACATTCAGGGCCGGCGAGAAGGTTGGCCAACCAAACATTCAAGAGAAGGAAATGCAGTACCTCTACCAGGATAAAGGTGATTTTTATTTTATGGATACAGAGACATTTGAACAGATCTTTTTAACGGATGACCAGCTAAAGGAAAATAAGCTGTTTTTAAAAGAGAACACAAACGTTAACGTGCTTATTTACAATGACAAAGTAATGGATATTGAGTTGCCGAAATTCATTAATCTTGAAGTCACAAAAACAGAGCCCGGTGTGAAGGGAAACACTGCATCCGGAGGTAGCAAACCTGCTACTCTTGAATCAGGCGGCGTTGTCCAGGTGCCCCTTTTCATAAATGTAGGGGATTTGCTAAAAATAGACACTCGAACAAGAGAATATATCGAAAGAGCAGGACAGGTTCAAAATTGAAAGAAAATATTTCCTTTAACTTTTTCGCTACCGGGGTTGGGAGTGTGCCATTTTTAAACGTAGACGGTACATGCAGGGATATCCTTAAAAGGTTTCCCAATATCCCATTCTGGCCGCAATTTGTGAAAAAAAACCTCTTTGAAGATATGTCTATTCAGGCGAGCGAAGGTTTGCCTCTTATAAAAATAAATACCGAAAAAAAATCCATCTACATAAACCCTGTTGATGATAATCATAGTGAGCTTACCTCTTTCTACGAACACGTTATGTCTGAAGACATAGACTACTTTGCATTGAGCCCCGAATATGCAGCAGGTATATTTAAGCTTTTAGAATTAATTGATACTAAAGCAGATAGTTACGGTTCGTTTATTAAGGGCCAAATAGTTGGGCCTGTTACCTTTGCGGGAAGTCTTATAGATAAAAAAGGTAAAACCGCCCTGTACAATACCGAAATTATGGATGTTATTGTGAAGGGGTTGGCTATTAAGGCGCTGTGGGTTGTTAAAAAGATGTCTGCGGCAAAAAGGAAAACCATTCTTTTTATTGATGAGCCATATCTTTCCGGCTTTGGTTCGGCCTTTACGCCTATACAAAGAGGGGATGTTATTGCATTCATACGAGAGATCATAGATTATGTAAGGTCACGAACTGATACAGTAACAGGGATACATTGTTGCGGGAATACTGACTGGTCCATGATAATTGAAACCGGCATTGATATTGTAAATTTTGATGCATTTGATTATATGGATTATTTTTTACTTTACAAGAAAGAGATATTAGAATTTTTAGACAATGGCGGTGCAATTGCATGGGGCATAGTGCCTACAACCTCATATACAGGACAAGAAACGGTTATTGACCTTCAAAAACGATTGGGAAAGGGTCTTGATAAACTTCATGATTGGGGAATCAGCAGAAATACCATATCTGAGCGGTCAATCCTTACGCCCGCTTGCGGGGTAGGAACATTAGAGCCGGATATAGCACAAAGGGTTTTGGAACTTTTATCCAGTTTATCATCTGTAATGTCTAACTATTTAATTTAATTATCTTATTAAACAATTTTAATAAATGGTAAAATGGATAAAAAAATAGATTTGATACATATTGCACTCAATGATCTTAAAGAAAACATCTTTGATTGCAGGCTGTGCCCGAGGAGATGCCGTGTAAATAGAGATAAGGGAGAAATTGGTGTGTGCGGGATTGGGGCCTTGCCTGTCATATCAAACTATAGCCTTCATTTTGGGGAGGAGCCGTGCCTGAGCGGGTATTATGATTATAATGAAAATCGAAAAACACAATCTTACCGTTCCGGCTCAGGAACCGTTTTTTTTAGTGGTTGTAATTTAAAGTGCATTTTTTGCCAGAATTATCAGATTAGCTGGCAGATCAATGGATCCCCTGTTTCTACAGAAGAACTTGCCTCTGCATTTCTTTCCCTGCAAAAAAGAAAAGCCCTGAATATTAACCTGGTTACACCGACGCATGTTATAATTCCAATTCTTGAGGCATTAAAAAAGGCCTTTGAATTGGGTCTCACTCTGCCTATAGTGTATAATACAAGCGCTTATGATTCCTATGAAACGATCTCTAAGCTTGATGGGATCATAGACATATACTTGCCTGATTTTAAGTATTTCAATACAAATACGGCACGCAGGTTCTCTAATGCCCCTGATTATCCTGAAACGGCAACTGAGGCAATAAAGGAAATGTATAGGCAGGTCGGAAAGCTTGATCTGGACCATGAGGGGAATGCAAAAAAAGGTTTACTTATACGACATTTGATTTTACCTAATCATAGAGAGGAGTCATTTGAAATATTAGAATGGATCGCCGAAAATCTCTCAAATGAAGTATGCCTAAGCCTTATGAGCCAGTACCGACCATGTAACAAACTTCCGAACGATATAAATCGGGGTATTTTTGCAGAGGAGTACGCTGCTGTTTTGGATAAGGCTGAGAAACTGGGGTTTGAAAATGCTTACACACAACCAAGCCCATTTCAAACGAAAGATCATTGTACCCCTGATTTTGACAGCGAGGATGTATTTTCCTGGAATCAGGATTGAATAAAACAGTTAACAAGCGAACAATAACAATGTTAACTGTTCAGGTAGATAGACTGAAGGTAGAAGGCTGATAGGAATAAATAATGCCTGCCTGTGC
>CBFDCD010000036.1:0-11903 GCA_965603225.1 uncultured bacterium | reverse complement strand
AATAGAGAATTGGTGTACTGCGTTGGAAAGGAAACCCATAGATTTTTCCGTCTCTCCCATAGGCATTTCCAAGAAAGCCTTTATAGAAATTTGCAAGGAATTTATCCCCCCCCTCCTGCTGGATATATTTGTCTAACGGAATGAGTGAATCCATTTGCAGTAGCGAGAACAACTCAGAAATTTCCACGACTGCAATATCCGGCGGATTTCCCCCCAGTACCGCAGTCTGAACCTTTTGCATTGTCTGATTATAATTACCTGCATAAACCGGTTCTACATCTATATCTGGGTTCTGTTTCTCAAATTTTGCAACCATCCCGTTCATTACCTTGACCAACGGGCCAGCCACACCTACTGGATAATAGAACTTGATTTTCACCTTTGCCGAAGCAACAGATGTTAGTAAAAAGACAGACATCAACGCTATTGCCAAAAAAGTAATCCGTTTCATGGTGATTCCTCCCTCATCTAAATTGTTACCGTTATACCAACTAAAAAAATTGACACCTCCTTTCCTTGAAAAAATTTCTCAATTACCCTTGACTTCACTTAAATCGAAAAAAGTTAAGTATTCTTTTGTTGTATATGCAAGCACGTACTTATACGATATCCAACCTTTTCATGTCTCACTTTTTACTAAACAATCAGCCTTACATTAAATTAGAGTTAGAATACAACAGCTCAATACCTTGAGAACTTCGCTCTTTCCCTTACTCCTCCCTGCTAAAGATAAAAAATTTTCTTCAAGAGGGAGCCATGGATCTGTTTTATACCATACCCAACGAATCATAAGGAGGTTCCATGGAAAAAAGCTGCATTTTTTCCGTATCCAAGACGAGGTCAATCTCTTCATCGAGTCTGGCCTGGGTATGTGAATCAACTTGAGCTATAATAGTCGCTTTTCCCAGTGCAATTCTAAGGATAACAAAAGAACCCACCGGTTCGATCAGCTCCACTTTGGCCTTGATAACATTACGGAGGTCATATTCTTTTATAAATTGTCGGTCATAGATATGTTCAGGGCGAACACCAAAAAAACACTTATTTCCTTCATACTTCGAATATTTATCGCCCTTTGAATTAGGCACCGGCAAAAAGAATTCCCCGCCATCCACCCCGAGAGTACCATTTTTGCTTACCAGTTTCGCCTCCAGAAAATTCATGGATGGGCTTCCGATGAATCCTGCAACGAACATATTGTCTGGTAAATCATACACTTCTATCGGTTTTCCAACCTGCATAGTTCTTCCCTCATTCATTATCACTATTTTGCTTCCCATGGTCATAGCTTCTATTTGATCATGAGTAACATAGATAATTGTAGTCTGGAGACGCTGGTGCAGTTTCAGTATTTCTCCACGCATTTGTACCCTGAGTTTTGCATCAAGATTGCTAAGTGGTTCATCAAACAGAAAAACAGCAGGCTTTCGAACAATGGCTCGCCCCAATGCAACCCGCTGGCGCTGTCCACCGGATAACTCCCTGGGCTTTCGTTTCAAGAGATCTGAAATTTCAAGAGCCTCCGCGGCCTCGCGGACACGCCTCTCTATTTCAGACTTTGCAAATCTTCTCAGGCGAAGTCCAAAGGCCATATTCTTATAAACCGTCATGTGGGGATACAGCGCGTAATTTTGAAAAACCATTGCAATGTCCCGGTCTTTTGGATGCACTCTGTTCACTACACGCCCATCTATTTCTATTGTTCCTTGGGTAATCTTTTCAAGACCGGCCAACATTCTCAAAGTAGTAGATTTTCCGCAACCTGAGGGTCCAACAAGGACAACGAATTCTCTATCTTTTATTTCAAGATTGAAATCTTTAACCGCCACAAGATCTCCAAATTGTTTCGTGATACGATTAAATGAGACGGTAGCCATGTTACTTGCTCCTATTCTTCTGCGCTGGGTTGCTCGAGGCCTTCATTAAATATTCCATTGGCAGACATTTCTTTTGTTTCAGAATGTTTTTGTTTTTTCAAGGACGCAATTGTAGTTGATTCTCTTATTACGAGATTTGTTTTTAGAATTTTATGAACCGGCCTATGTGACTTAGCACCAATTTTGTTAAGCAGTACATCTGCACTAATTTTTCCCATCTCATATGCTGGTTGACTTATTGTGGTAAGTCTCGGGGTAACAAAGGAGGCCATCTCCATATTGTCAAATCCAACAATAGATAAATCTTCAGGTAGTTTTAAACCTAACTCCCTGGCGCCCTCCATAGCGCCTAAAGCCAAATAATCGTTGGAACAGAATACAGCAGTAATAGGATTTTTCATGGAAAGAAGCGATTTGATACCTTTTAGGCCGTTGGACAGGCTGTACTCGGTTTGAAAAACAATCTTAGGGTCATATGGAATGCAATGGTCTTTGAGGCACCTCTTGTAGCCATGCCAACGGTGAAAGCTTCTGTCCGAAAAGCTGAAGCCACCAGCCAGCATTGCTATCCTATGATGGTGCTGATGAATAAGGTGCTCGGTAGCGCGATACCCACCTAAAAAATTATCAACTCCAACAGTATACATATTACCCCTTCTCAATGTACTGTAAAGAAGCACAAAAGGGAAATCATCATCAAGCAGGCTTTTTAGAATTTTTCCTTTAATATTTGTCGTAGTGATAATTAAGCCTTCTACCCGCCTTTCCCTGAGAACCTCAACCATCTTAACTTCTTTTTCGTATTTATAGTCTGAATTCCCCAGGATCACTTGATACCCTCTATCATTGGCGAAGTCATGAATCCCCCGAGTAGATTCAGCAAAGATTGGGTTAGTGATTGTGGGTAAAATAACCCCAAGGGTATTGGAGCGATTGGTCGCAAAACCTCGGGCAAGGGCATTATATTTATAACTACATACCTTCATAGCTCGGAAAACGTTTCCACGTGTTTTCAGGCCCACCTTTTCCGGTGAGTTGATTGCTCGTGACACAGTGGCTGTTGAAACACCGGCTACTCTGGCAACGTCTCGAATTGTGCTCATTGGTAGATAATTTTTAAATGTAACTGTTTACATCATTAATACTCAAGCCATTTAATGATGTCAAGTAATTTTGTACTATTTATTGCTCCATCGCGAAAACCTATTTAATTTACTTTCTAACTTATTTATATTATTGTTTATTTCTTACTATTTTATTCAAATCATGAAATATGAAAAACTTGGAAAACTGTTTTTCCTTGACACAAAGGCAACAAATTTATACCCTGCAAACGTTTACATATTACGGAGGGAAACCATGTTACAAACCAATCTGCGCAACCTGAGCGAAAATGTTTTTCGCCTTGAGAATGGAGCCATGCATGTAGATCTTGTGCAAACGTCCCAAGGACTCATCCGGGTGGGTAGTATGCCTGATGTTTCTAAGTGTTTGGCACGATTTGAATTGCAAGAAGCAACAGTTATTGTTCAGGACTGGGGTGTATCACAGGCCGGTGATAATCATACCGGAGAGGAATTCGTCCAATGGTATGCGCAGATCCATGGAAGCCCACCAAAAATGTATATAGGAACAGATAAGAACATTAAGGTTCTCCATAAAAATTTAGATGCCATCTTTTCATACTATTTTGATCAAAAAAGAATTGCAATTATTAGAAAAAATTGGCTAAACCGGTGGTTCAAAAAGAAACCTGTCGGAGCCTGTTATGAAAAACAGAACCTAAAGGTTCTTTTGCAAAATGGAAACATTGCAGTCTTTTTCGAGGGAAGGAAGATTTACGATCAAGGGGATTACCCCCATCCCGTTGACATAGAAAATCTAATTGAAGAAGGTATGGTAAGCGTTCCCCATGATTCACATCTAAGAAATCAACTTGAGATTACGGTGGTGGGGTATGGAAATGGTTTTTTTGAAACAACTTCGAGCTTTTTAGTTCGTTTTGGCGGCAGGGTTCTTTGGATTGACCCATGTGCTCAGCCGGCCCACAGCCTTGCAAAAATTGGAGTCCACTGGGACGATGTGACAGATATATTAATTACCCACAACCATGAAGACCACATTCTCGGTTTCACTGCATGTCTTAAAAGAAAAATTGACCGCAAGGAGAAACTCAGGCTTATAACCGCAAGGCCGATATATGAAATTTTAAAGAAGCAATTTTCACCTCTATTCCCTGAGATGGATAAATGGATTAGTTTTATGGGAATAACTCCAGGCGAGTATTTTGATCTGGAAGACATAAAGGTATTAGCACGTTGGAATCACCACTTTTTACCCTATGGAACCTTGGGAATCAAGATCAACGCCGGAGGAAAAACATGGGGACTTTCCGGCGATACAAAATTTAACACAGAAATAAACAAGATACTTAAATGGCAAGAACTTACAGAAGCCTGGTTTAGCGATTGCCATCTTGTTTTTCATGAGGTTGATTTTGATAATATCAAAGGCGTTCACTCCTATTGGAAGGAGGTTGATAAGATTAGGAAAGCAATACAGGGTGAGCTAATTGTTTACCATACGCGTGATAAAGATACCCCGCCAATACCGATCGTCCAAGAGGGAAAAACATACCGTCTCACATAACTCTCCCAAATCTCATACCGACAAATCCTGCAGTAGGATTTAAGTAATTTCCACAAATCAAACTCCTTTCACGTCTAATTTCCACGCCCTTCTAAAAGTAGAATTATTAGAGATAGTACTTATAAATATATTGGTGGTTTAGATGGTGCATGCAATAAGAAATACAAAATAGAAGCCTAAAACTGTTGAATTTTGTTAGATAGATTTTGAGGCTCCGCTTTGAGAAAATAAAAAATATATAGAGTGTGTTTTAATAAACAGTTAAGGTTTTACCCCCTTTTGCTGTTTTCGTGACCCTGTTTTCCCCTTTTGGCCCAATTCATTCAATTATCAGGCTCCATGTATAAGCTCAAAGCCCTCTTTTCTCCAAGGCCAGGAAAAACAGGATTATGGCGATACAGAAAGCTACTATTATAAACCAGTGATATGGATAGGGTACGCCCAATATAGATGGAATAGTAATCTTTCCATAAGAGCCCCATGTTAGAATATTGCCTTTAAGATGGTGGTACATCTCTGCGTAAAGGGCAGCGCCCACAAGCATACCTAATACTCCTCCCCAGAAGGCATCTGTTCGTCCCTCGCCAATAGCCCCTACACCGGTACCGGGGCAATAACCCAACAAAGCAAATCCAATGCCGAAGATTAAGGCCCCAATGATGTTAGCTGCAAGGTAGGTTGGCTTTATGCTGAGCTTTACTATGCCGATATCCTTAAAGAAATAAATACCTACCATACCTACCATTGTAGCGGTGAGCATCAGTTTCAGCATGGTAAAATCCTTCAGTCTCAACTGACCTACGATTGTATCATATCTCACAAGTTTGGCCTTCTGGATTGTAAATCCTAAAATAAAGCCGGTGATTAATCCGAATATCAGCTTTCCTGCCGGTGAAGTAATAATAGGTGCCATCATATTTTATCACCTCCTTCTGTAAAGCCGTTTGGCAACAATAATGCCGCCTGCAAAGAAAAAAACTACAGCTATCCAACCGCTTACGGCAAGTTGAAGGGTGCCGCTAAGTCCATGCCCTGTAGGACAGCCGCCGGCCATCCTTGCCCCTACCATTAAAACAACCCCTCCTGCAAAGGCTACGGCCCACCGTTTAATCTTGCTTGAACCAAAGGTTTTCTGCCACATAGGGGGAATGAATTTTAACTGAAAGGTCCCGGAGAGTCTGGCTGAGACAAAAGAGCCTATTAATATTCCCAGGACAAGCATCCATTGCCAGTCAATCTTAGGGGTCTTTGCGATAAAATAGGGCAGATTTGTCACATGTTCAGGGGCAAAAAATCTCTCTATGATTCCGGCTGTCCTGACGAATGTAGTTGATGCCCCTAATGGTTTAACCGTTAGAAACGCAAACCAGCTTAAGAGACCTATGATGATACCGCTTGCATAGGGAGACCATGTCTGTTTTCTTATCCATTTCATTATCTCACCGTAAATGAATTTTAATTCATTAATCCATAATTGATATGTAACTACTCAGTTATAGTGCCACAAAGGCACTAAGCCACAAAGATTATGGAATTATTGCATTGATGGGCCTGCTTGATATTTGACTGAGAAAACCTGACCACCTATGTATTGTTTTATCGATATCAGTCTTTTCTTCGTGTCTTCGTGTCTTAGTGGTTGAATAGACACATTGCTATTATACAATTGTTCCTTTTATAAAATTAGAGAGGGTTTCGTGATATTTATCTCACCATGAAACGTAATGAAATGAACACCGGAAACCTTCCCTTTCAGATTAATGATCGAGTTATTCGGTTACAGCCCTTCCATATTGCTGGCATGCCCGCATACCCTCATCTGTTTTAATCTTATCCTCCAGCAGATTAAATGAGCCAAGATTAGTCGCATTCATATGAAAGACATTTTCCATTGTGTCTAATATGAGCTTCGGTGCATCTCCGCTGTGTGTATACGAACCAAAGGCGCCACCTATTTTTCCTTTCAAACCTGCATTATCAGCAAGGAACATGAAGGTCTTCATGCTATTTGTCATATCCCTGTGATAGGTTGGGCAGCCAAACAAATAGGCATCATACCCTTTAATGTCATCTTCAGTCTTAAGATCTCTCAAGGCCTTGACCTCAACCTCGTTACCTGCAATACGGGCTCCTTCGGCAATAAGGTTTGCCATTTTTTCAGTATGACCTTTTCTGCTCTCGTATCCTATCAGTACCTTTTTCATGAAAACCTCCTTTTTAAATTATATTTTGTTCTTTGTGTTTTTTTACTATCTCATCCGCCAGTGTATCAAGTGATCTAAAATCCTCTTCCTTTGGAAATCCCTTTACAACAACCGGGTCAATGAGTTCAACCTTCATATTTGTCATCATTCCCTTCAGGGTTTCCACCATCTTGCTTCCCCAGCCATAAGATCCTATAATTGATGCAAATTTCACCTTTGGCCTCAAGGCATTGGCAAGGTAAACTGCGTACACGGCATAAGGGTGTGGGCCAACCAATACGGTTGGCGATCCAACCACCAGTGTTGCAGCATCTACCAGATCCATGGCTAATTTTCCCATATCAGCATTAGTCAGGTTAAATAGCTTTACCGGTATATTCCTCTTTATGAGGGCGTCCACTAAATACTCGGCCATTGTTTTTGTGCTTTCATGCATTGAGACATAGGGTATAATAACACAATTTTTCACCTCATCAGAAGACCATTCCCTGTAGGCATTAATAATAAACTCCGGATTATTATATGCCGGCCCATGGCTAGGCGCTATAATGTCTATATCAAGATCCTTGATCTTCTCTAAATTCTTTTTAACATTTGGCCTGAACGGCATCATTATCTCTGCATAATACCTTTTTATCGGCTCAAAGATAGCAGCCTCATCTTCGACAAACAAATCACTGGTAGCCATATGAGAACCAAAGCAATCACATGAAAACAGCACCCCGTCTTCTTCTATGTATGTAAACATAGTCTCAGGCCAGTGAACCCAAGGGGCATGAATGAATTTAAGGTTTTTATCCCCCAACGAAACAGTCTCACCATCATCTACCGCAATGATTTTTTCCTCGGGGATTAAAAGTAATTCCTTCAGCAAGTTTTTACATTTCGGTGTAGCCACAAGTTTTGCTTCGGGATACATTTCTATTATATGGGGCAGCGTGCCTGAATGGTCCTGCTCGGCGTGGTTTGCAACAATATAATCTATATCTTTAACCTGTATCTTATTAAGGTTATTTATTAAAACATCACTCATGCTTGGGTCTACAGTATCTATTAACGCTATTTTTTCGCTGCCCTTCACTAAATATGAGTTGTAGCTTGTCCCATCAGGCAGAGACAGCAGTTCATCAAACAGCCTTCTATCCCAGTCAATAGCTCCCACTGAATATATATTTGTTTTTAATTCCCTTGGAAAACCCATCGTATTCCTCCTTTAAAAAAAGTGTTTTACCTATGCTTTGACAATCTCGTAAAAAGTCTCGAAATCGTCATGTCGGACCCCCTATCCGCTAGGGGGCAGGCCCAATCCTGCATCAGCCGGAATGACTTAGGCTTTTTACGGCTTTGTTACCATTTCACGTTAAGTCAAATGCTATCAGCCTAAGGTGAGTGCTTTTTTCATTGCCCTCATGAGATACTACATCTCATTTATTTGTATCCATTCATAACCTGTTTAACCATTGTCATATTCACATCCCTGTCAACTAATGCCCCTTGCTGCAAAACAGGGAGACGCTCTCCAAACGATGGTCTGTTGTTTTTATAAATAATGCCTACAGGAATCCTGTCTCCCCACTCATATGCCGTACCCATGGCCTTAGTCCAGTCTGTTGCATCGTATGATGACGGCAACGGTTCACACCTTTCTTTGTACCAGGATAAGGTATTCACCTTGTTGAAGGATACGCACGGCATCAATATATCAATAATGGCCAATCCTCTGTGGGAGATACCCTGCTGAATCAACCCGGAGAGGTGATCAATCATGCCGGAAAATCCCCGGGCCACAAAGCCCGCCTTCATAGCCACTGCAACTGCAACAGGATTAAAGGGGGAAGACATTGTACCGTCCGGTTGTGCCTTCGTTACGAAGCCTTCAGAAGATGTTGGGCTCGCCTGACCCTTCGTTAGACCGTAAACCTGGTTATTATGGACTAAAAGCGTTACATTAATATTGCGACGGATCGCAGCCAAAAAATGGTTGCCCCCTTCTCCATAATTACAACCGTCACCGCTCTCAACAATTACATTTAGGTCTGGGTTGGCGAGCTTAGCCCCGGTTGCTACAGGCAACGATCTTCCATGAAGGCCATTGAAGACATTGGCATTAAGGTAATGAGGCGTCTTGGCTGCCTGGCCTATACCGGATACAAAGAGGACTTCATGAGGTCTTAGTTCACTGTCTGTCAGGGCCTTTTTTACCGCCTTCAGGATTGAAAAGTTTCCACAGCCCGGACACCATGCCGTTTCATAGTTTCCAAATTCGTTTATACTTGTCATCTTACCCCGCCTCTGATACTTTTATTTGTTTCAAACCCTCGAGAATATACTCAGGCGTCAATGGAAGACCATCGTAACGAAGTATCTTCCTTTTAATATGAAACCCGGTTTCCCGTCTGATTAACCGTGAAAATTGTCCAGTCGCATTGCTCTCAATAGCTATCACCTCACGGGCACCCTCAAGGTTGTTCATAAACTGACTTGATTTCAGTGGCCACACCTGAGAAAAATGAAGGGTGGCGACCTTTTCCCCATCAGATCTCAAGCGGGCCGCTGCCTCCTGGACTGCTCCCATACTTGATCCCCACGATATAAGAAGGATATCTGAAGCATCCTCACCCCTGAAATCAGGCGGTATAACCTCCTCAAGAATCCCCTCGCCTTTTCTCAGCCTCTTTTCCACCATCTGTTTGCGCACTGAAAGATCTTCAGTTATATGACCGTCTTCCGTATGTTCATCACTATCGCCAACAACCAGATTATCCGTTATTCCGGGGAAAAGCCGTGGTGAAATACCATTTTCCGTAATTTCAAATCTTTTGTATGGTGACGATATATCGATAGGCCTTGCAGGGTTCGCTTTAGGAGAATTCTCTATATCAAAGGGCGCTACGGCACGATATGAATCGGCCAAAAACTGATCCGTTAATAGAAACATTGGACCTTGATATTTCTCCGCCATTTCAAAGGCCTTGGAGGTGAGGTAAAAACACTCCTCAACTGTTCCAGGCGTAAAAATGGCCCGGGGAAATTCCCCGTGGCCGGCATGGAGTACAAACTCAAGGTCTGCTTGTTCGGTACGTGTAGGCAGTCCGGTAGCCGGGCCGGGCCTCTGCGCCACTGCTACCACAACAGGGGTCTCGGTCATGGCTGCCAGGCTTATACCCTCCGTCATAAGGGCAAATCCTCCACCAGATGTAGCCACCATACTCGGCGCCCCGGCAAAAGACGCTCCTATGGCCATATTAATGGCCGCAATCTCATCCTCTGCCTGCTCAACGATAAGATTAAGTTTTTTTGCGTGGTGTACCAGATTAAGAACGATAGATGTGGCAGGTGTCATAGGATAAAATGCAGCAAACTTCATTCCCCCGGCAATAGCACCCAGGGCAATGGCCTCATTCCCATTCATCATTAACTGCCCGTTAATAGTATTGACAGGAGTAGCAAGCCTGTAGGAAGATGGGGCATTTATATCGGTCCATGCCGTTGCTGCTATAAAAACACGGCTGTTTTCCTCGGATAAACCTGCCTCATCACCGCCAAGCGCCTCGCCGATCATCTCACTCACTAAACTCTCATTTAAACCAAGAAGAGAGCATACAACGCCTAAGGCGGCTATATTTGAAAATTTTTTTAGGCCTATTTCCTTAAACGGCACCTTCAAAAAAGAATCATCATCAACACCCAGGGAATCGTCAATAATTACAAGGCCATCAGGAGATACATAACGACGATGAAATGTGACAGTATCCCTGTCTAATGCCACCAGGAGATCTATCTGCTCCTGCGGTGCAATTACCTCATCAGCGGCCACCCGAATACAAAATGTATTATGACCGCCTCGAATGCGGGATTGGTAGTCCTGCGTTACCACAATGGAATAGCCACTGCGCACACAACTTTTGGATAAGAGGTTTCCAACCGTCACAATCCCCTGCCCTGCTTCGCCTCCAACAAGTATATTTAAAATATGTCTTTTTTTATTCCCCATGTCTTCACCTGATAGTCCCCTTCCTTGTAAGTGACCGGAACATAGATTACTCCATATCAAATTCCTTCATGTCAAACCAGTAACCAGTCTTGGTTAAATAATCTATTTCAGCCTTGACAATTGCCAGGTGATCTTCTTCAATCTCCACAAACCTGCTAAACATCTGTTTTCCCTCTAATGGCAATTCTCGTTTCATTTTTTTATAGAAATCGTTTGTTTTAGATTCAATATCAAAGGCCTTGGAAAGCATTTGAAGTTCACCGCCTTTGTCCTCAGCGGCCATACCGTCCTTAAGTTTATTTACTAATGCCGAGGTATCTTCCTTAGATGGTATTTCAGAATGTAGTTCTTCGGCAGTTATTTTGCCCTCCTTTTCCCACTCATGTAACTTTGCCTTAAGATAATCGTGATGTCCCTGTTCCTCAGAGGCCAGCAATGTAAAAATGCGCTTCCCTACCGGGTCTTTGGAAGACTCTGCAGCATCCTGATACACATCACGGACCTGTATTTCCAATTTAATGGCCGTCTTTATTGCCTCTTCAATGGTCATAACATCCTCCATACCTCTCATTATATGTAACCGTTCACGGGTTCAAGGTTTTTTGCAAAGCGGATGCCTGTGAACGATTACAAAAAAAGGTTATGCCTTCCATAGACCATGCAGATTGCAGTATTCCCTCACTGAAATATCCTGTGCATCAACATTAAATGTAGCCTCCGGGACATCTCCTGGTTTCAAAAACTGCCTGTATGCCTTACCGTCTGCAATAATCTCAATCCATTCAATATAATGTTTCTCTTCCATGGGATGCAAAACGCTGCCTACAGTTACCTTAACTCCCCCTGAAACTTTCTCTACCACAGGCACATGTTTTTCCTTTGCCGCATCCACTGTGTTCTCAGTGTAAAGCTTCATGGGCTTTCCACAACACACCAGCTCACCCTTGCCCTCATGAAGTACCTCTACAATATTTCCGCAAATTTCACATTTATAAACCTGAAGTTTTTCCGTCATTTTTTTCTCCCTTTATCTTTTAAAGCTTTCCCGGTCAAATATCTCAACCAGGAAATCCAAGAGTTTATAATAACGTGCTATGGTTTCCAAACCGTCCATACCTTTCCAACCAGATCCGGGCCCGGTTTTAGGACTGGGTTGCCTGGCTGCCAGCCTGAAGGACA
>CBFDCD010000035.1:0-11932 GCA_965603225.1 uncultured bacterium | reverse complement strand
GACAATACGACATACTTATACGGCTCTTTGTCGCAAGGCAAAGAGATTACTGGGCTTGATTGGAACGATTGATAAAGATAATTTTATTGCGGATCTTTGCGATGGATTTTCTCAAATTGGTGGTGGTGCTATGCCATTAGAAACATTACGAAGCAGACTCCTCTGCGTAACCCCTGCGAATTTTTCTGCCTCTTATATAGCACGATACTTAAGATCCTATAATCCCCCCATTATTGCAAGGCTTGAAAAAAATAAGGTTTTACTCGATCTAAGAACTATCCAGGAAAAAGAGTTGGTTGTTGTATCAGAGGCCCTGAAGGTCCTGTCAAAAAAATCAAAGGAAACAGATTAAAAAAATTGCACCACCACCGTTTTACTTATATACAATTTAGGCCACAGAGTCTTTTAATTCTTTACCTGGCCTAAACCTGACAATCTTACTTGCCTTAATCTGGATTGGATCACCAGTTTGTGGATTTCTCCCTGTCCTTGCTTTCCTGTCTACAACGACGAATGTCCCAAAACCAGCCAATGGAAGCCGACCTTCATTTTTAATTGTTGTTTTCGCTACATCCAGAAAAGCGTTCAATGCCCTTTCTGAATCTGCCTTAGTCAATCCAGTGCTTTTTGCCATCTCTGTAATAATTTCACCTTTTGTCATTTTCCCCCTCCATTTTACAATTAACATTAGAGTTTAAATACTTACAATGTGTTCCCTTACTCCTGAGAACCCCTTTCCCTGATTAATTTTTCTCTTAGTTTAAATAGTACCTCTATATCAACACTACTTCTTTTTTGAAATTCGCGTAATAAATAAGTCTAAATCTAAGGCGTAATGCTGATAAATCATATAAATTTTAAGGTCTTGCAAATGTAAAACTTTCAACCTCAAATTACACTCACAAAAGGTAGCTCACTAAAATTAAATGCTTCTATCAAACAGATTCCCGCTAACTCAGATTAACTGCGGGTTTAATAGCATGTTAATTTATAAATTTCAATAAAAAAATTATTAAAATTTATAAATTATTTTTTTTGATTTATATAGACTTTAATTTTTGTGTTATAATTACTTTATATTCAGTATAATATATAAATAAATTAAATTAATAGTTTAATATAAAATATTTTTTGTTTTAATCTCCATCTGGTGAGAAATCCAGGATTGACAAATATATATGCAGGTTATAGACTGCCATGATACAATTAATGAATAAGAGATCATGAACAAATCAATGGAAAACCTGATAGCTGAAATAGCTGCAGATGGCTATAGGGCAAAAAATGAATTCATAAAACAAAACACTAAAAGTTTGATATTCTTCGCCCGGCATATTTCAAATGCATTCAAGAATAATAAAAAACTGATGCTATGTGGCAATGGAGGAAGCGCTGCCGATGCACAACATATTGCTGCAGAGTTTGTCAATAGGTTTCAACTTGAACGTAAACCCTTACCTGCCCTTGCGCTCACTACTGACACATCCATTATCACAAGTATTGCTAATGACTATGGATATGAAAAAATTTATTCAAAGCAAATTACGGCACTTGGCGCAGAGGGAGATATACTTCTCTCCATCTCAACGAGCGGAAATTCACCAAATATTATATCTGCCATAATAACGGCAAAAAAAATGGGCATCTACACTGTTGGTTTAAGTGGAAGAGATGGTGGGGAAATGAATAAGTTAGTAGATTTATCAATGGTTGTTGAAAGTAATAGTACACCAAGGATCCAGGAAGTACACATATTAACCGGTCATTTAATATGTGAGTTAGTCGATTACATCCTTTTCAAATAATAAAGTTATTGTGCAAACATTAATTACAGGGCAGGCCTGACAGACATGCCAGATAAATCTAAACGGGGACATTTGCTCCAAGTATAGCCATTCAGACAGTATGCAACCAATATCCTTAAAAACTATAAAGACCTATCCTTTAAACAAAAGGGTAAGCAAGGTATCAATAGAAAATTTTGCATCAAGGTGTAAACCGGGCTCCACGATTAACCAATGGTTAGAGGGCCTGCCGGACATTCTTGCAGCGGATGATTTAAAAAAATTAGTAAACAAACTTACAATAGCGGCAAGGGATAAAAAACCCGTTATTATAGCCATGGGCGCTCATACTATCAAGGTTGGGCTAAACCCCATACTCTTGGATTTGATGGAGAGGGGCATAATTACAGGCTTAGCCATGAACGGCGCAGGAATTATACACGACACGGAAATAGCCATGATTGGCGCAACATCAGAGGATGTAGAAAGCGAACTCACTGAAGGTCAATTTGGTATGGCCAGGGAGACCGGAGAGTTTTTAAACAACGCAATTAAAAAAGGGGCGAAAAAAGGAGACGGCTTAGGATATTCAGTGGGTAAGACTATCCTCAGTTCCTCCTTCCCATACAGCAAATATAGTCTATTGGCCGGCGCAGCGAGGATGAATATCCCTGTTACTGTTCATGTAGCTATTGGCACTGATATCATACATTTTCATCCCGATGTAGACGGTTCCGCCATTGGAAAAACATCTCACCTTGATTTTCTGATATTTGCCAAGATGATTTCAAAACTTGAGGGCGGGGTGTATATAAATCTTGGTTCTGCCGTTATTCTACCGGAGATATTCTTAAAGGCACTTACCCTTGTAAGAAACTTAGGGTTCAATGTCAAGAAATTTACAGCAGTAGATATGGACTTTATAAAACATTACAGACCATTAACTAATGTAGTGAAAAGGCCAACCCTTGAAGGAGGAGAGGGGTTATCCCTTACAGGTCATAATGAAATAATGTTTCCACTTCTTGCTGCGGCGTTGATAGAAAAATTAGAGTTGGGACCAAAAAAACAGTAATGAAAGAAATAAATATGAGGATTGGGTTTGGCTATGATGTTCATAAACTGATACATGGAAAACCCCTAATATTGGGCGGCATTAAGGTTCCTTACTCTAAGGGCCTATCAGGTCACTCTGATGCGGATGTATTAACACATGCGGTTATTGATGCCGTACTTGGGGGAGTAGGAGAGGGTGATATCGGCAGACATTTTCCAGACTCTGACCCTCAATACAAAGGAATAGACAGCCTTTTGCTATTAAAAGAGGTGATGTCAATAGCACGCTCAAGAAATTACAAGATAAATAATCTTGATGCCACTATTGTTGCACAAAATCCAAGATTAGCCTCTTATTTGAAACATATGGAGGAAAGTCTTTCAGTGGTTCTGAGTACCAGTAGAGAAAATGTAAACATAAAGGCAACCACCACCGAGGGATTAGGGTTTTGCGGCAGGGGCGAGGGTATTGCGGCATATGCAGCGGTAACCCTAATAACAATCTGATAAACGTTAACTTCAAGGACATTTTTAAATAACACAAAGGAAAATAATGACACTTAAATTATATAATTCTGCTGGCCGGAAAAAAGAACCCTTTAAACCTTTAAAAAACGATCGTGCAGGCATCTATGTCTGCGGTGTTACTGTTTATGACCTATGCCACATAGGACATGCCCGGTCAGCTATAGTTTTTGATATGCTTATCCGATATCTCAGGGCCAGGGGTATGAAGGTCACTTATGTAAGGAACTTTACTGATGTGGATGATAAAATCATCGAACGGGCTAAAGAAATGGGTGAGGAAACAGGCACACTGGCGGACAGATATATACAAGCCTTTTACGAAGATATGCATGCCTTGGGTGTTCTTGATGCAGATATCGAACCCAGGGCCACAGAACATATTGATGATATGATCAGCATGATTAACGTACTGATAGAAAAGGGCTTTGCCTATGCAGTTAATAGTACGGTTTATTTTTCTGTTGATAAATTTAATACCTATGGTGCCCTTTCAGGCCGAAAACTGGAAGACATGATAGCAGGTGCAAGAATAACCGTTGACGAGAACAAGAAACATCCTATGGATTTTGTTCTTTGGAAAGGTGCAAAGCCTGGTGAACCTCAATGGGATAGCCCTTGGGGCAAAGGAAGACCCGGCTGGCATATAGAGTGTTCTGTTATGAGCTGCAAATATTTAAAGAATAATTTCGATATACACGGTGGCGGTAGAGACCTTATATTTCCACACCATGAAAACGAACGGGCCCAATCGATGGCGGCCAATGGGGTTAATTTTGCAAACTACTGGGTACATAATGGTTTTTTAACTGTAGAATCGGAAAAAATGTCAAAATCCCTGGGAAATTTTATTACAATAAGGGATGCGCTTAAGCTCTATCACCCGCAGGTTTTAAGACTTTTCTTGCTGTCTAAACATTATAGAAGCCCGCTGGATTTTTCAAAGGCCTCATTATCAGAGGCGAAATCCGGACTTATAAAGATATATAGGACCCTTCAAAGATTGGAGGAGGCACTTGGACCCCATGATACCGATTTCAAAATGATAATCCCTGAATTCAAAGAAGAGATGAGCGGAAAGGATTTTAAATCCAATTTCTTGAGAGCGATGGATGATGATCTCAACACTGCCGCTGGATTAGGATTAATCTTCGATAAGGTAAAGGGCATTAATAGACTCTTAGATTCATCACCTGATATAAATAACAGTAAACTCAAATTTTCTAAAGAAAGAGATGAGCTTCTGTCCTGTGCTAAAATACTTGGCCTTCTTGAAGAGGAGCCATCTAAATTCCTGAATGATATCGCAAAAGGCAGTTCTGAGATTAGCAAAGATGAAATAGAAAAAATGATCCGTCAGAGGGAAGATGCTCGAAAAATAAAAAACTGGGCTGAGGCAGATTCGATAAGGGATAATTTATTGAATATGGGTATCATCCTTGAAGACAAACCTGATAGCACTGTCTGGAGATTTAAAGCAAATGATGCTTAATGAATTATTTTAGCATAAATGTTGCTTGCACAGTAATGTTGCGACCTTACGGAAAAAAACATTGAACAATTCTTCATCGTTTCAGATCATATCCCCGTACAAACCTAAAGGCGATCAGAGACACGCTATAGAAGCCCTCACTAAAGGTGTAAATGAGAATGTGAAACACCAGGTATTGCTTGGCGTAACAGGATCTGGAAAAACCTTCACTATTGCACAGGTAATAGCGAAGGTCCAAAGGCCTGCCCTTATTATAGCCCCTAATAAGACTTTAGCTGCCCAGCTTTACGGAGAATTCAAGAATCTTTTCCCAAACAATGCGGTAGAATACTTTGTAAGCTATTACGACTATTACCAACCAGAGGCATATGTGCCTCAAAGTGATACATATATACAAAAAGATGCCTCTATTAATGAGCAGATAGATAAGCTTAGACATTCTGCCACAAGATCCCTTTTTGATAGAGACGACGTTATTATTGTCGCCAGCGTATCCTGCATTTATGGTCTTGGCTCACCCGAGGCATATCACGGCATGCTTCTGTATATCCAAGAAGGAGATTGCATAGGCCGTGAAGATGTTTTGAAAAAGCTGATTGAAATACACTACGAAAGGAGCGATGTGGACTTTCATCGTTCTTCTTTCAGGGTAAGGGGTGATGTTGTTGACATATATCCTGCATACGAAGACCATTCCTCTGTAAGATTGACCTTCTTTGGAGACTACATTGAGCTTATCCAGGAGATTGATCCACTTACCGGTAAGGTTATTCAAAGGCTCAGCCGAACAGCAATCTATCCGGCGAGCCACTATGTGACTACAGCAGGCAAGAGAGAAAACGCAAAATATAATATTAAAAATGAATTAGTCGAAAGAATAGATTATTTTAGAAAAATCAAAAAACATATAGAATCTCAAAGGATTGAAGAAAGAACCCTATATGACTTAGAAATGATAGAAGAAATGGGTTATTGCCATGGAATAGAAAATTATTCCAGGCATCTTACAGGAAGAAAAGCCGGGGAACCTCCCCCAACACTCCTTGATTATTTTCCTGATAACTCTCTCTTTATCATTGACGAGAGCCATATCACATGCCCACAGTTAATGGGCATGTATAAGGGCGATAGATCAAGAAAAGAGACATTAGTGGAATTTGGATTTCGTCTTCCCTCCGCCCTTGATAACAGACCATTAAAATTTGAGGAATTCAAATCAAGGGCTAACCAGATTATATATGTTTCCGCCACACCGGGTCCATATGAGCTTGACAAGGCCAGTCATATAATAGAGCAGATTATAAGGCCAACAGGGCTTATTGATCCTGAAATATTTGTTAGGCCGGCGGCCAACCAGGTAGATGATCTTTTAGGGTCCATCAGAGAAGTTGTAAGCGCAGGTCAACGTGTGTTGGTTACAACCTTAACCAAAGCCATGGCAGAAAATTTAACCGAGTACTACGCAGATTTGGGCGTCAAGGTCAGATATCTCCATTCCGATATAACCACCATTGAGCGAACGGAGATAATCAGAGACCTTAGACTCGGAGTCTTTGATGTCCTTATAGGTATAAATTTGCTTAGAGAGGGTTTAGATCTCCCGGAGGTATCTCTGATTGCTATCCTGGATGCCGATAAAGAAGGTTTCTTACGTTCCGAGAGGTCTTTAGTCCAGACATGTGGTAGGGCGGCTCGAAATATAGATGGCAGGGTCATTTTTTATGCCGATGAAATTACGCCATCTATGAAAAAGGCAATTAACGAGACGACGAGAAGGAGGGCTTTGCAAAAAAGATACAATGAAGTCCATTGTATCACCCCTGAATCAATAAAAAAGGACATTTCTGATATACTCAGCTCTGTCTATGAATCAGATTATGCAGAAATTCCACTTATTTCAGAGTCTGAAGAGGAGTATGTCCCTTTAAAAGATATACCCGGCATATTAAAATCGTTAAATAAAGAGATGAAAATCGCAGTAAAAAAATTAGACTTTGAAAAAGCGGCTCTCTTGCGAGACCGCATCATTGAGTTGAAAAAAAAGGAATTATCTTACAAAGACTCAAAAATTATTTGAATGCATTATCTTTTCTACGGTCCATAAATCGTCTTCAAGATTGTGTTTAATAAGATATATTTTTTTATCATCCGCCAATACCTTAAAATAGCTGTTATTTGGGCCGTACCATCTGTCAAGAATTTCCTCTATTATAAGTGTTCTTTTTCGCAAGGTAAATTTTATTGGTCGTTCATCTGATTTGTATCCTGAATAACAGCTAACATTTACAAATTTCAGCCTTAAATCAACTTTCATAAATAAACCCGCCAGCATTATTATCCAAAAGACAACTATTCAGCCACTAAGCCCGCCCTGGCGAAACTTTTGTGCAATTTAGTTATGTAGTCATTAAACTTTCTTGATGAGGCTTTGTATTCCTGCCGTACAAAGCCAGGTCTGGGCCAGAGACACAAAGTCAATGAGGTTATAAAATTATCTCTTGATGGCCCTTTATGTCTTTATTGCTTTGGGGTTGCATGAACCTTTACCTCAAAACTTAGCTATTATCTAAAGGAGTTTATATATAAGAATAATTGATACAGTGATTTAGTTTAGATTATTCTTCAAGAATTTTCTTTACCCTGTCTAATTTTCTATCTATGTTATCCTTTATCCAATGAGCATCCCACCACTCTATCGGGTTAACTGGAATGCCCTGAATTAGAAAGCCGAAATGAAGGTGATCCCCTGTTGCAAGACCTGTTGATCCGGTTAGGCCAATTACATCTCCCTTTTTGACGATCTGACCATCATTGACATCTATCTCGCTTAAATGCCCGTATATAGTATAAAGGCCCTGTCCATGATCAATAACCACTGTCTGTCCATAAATACCAAGATCCTGTGCATAGACAACCCTTCCGTTATTGGATGCTTGGACTGGAGACATTGCCAATGAGGCAAGATCAATACCTAAGTGGAACTTCTTATCTATAAAATCACCATTATAAAAATATTTTCTTTCATCCCCAAAAGTGGCCATTGTAGCTGCATTTTTCATCCTTATGCAAACGCCATCCCACAACTTTTCGTCAGTTGGATTTTGGCACAGTTCCTTTAAGAAAGTATGGTTCTCCTTCCTTATCGTTTTATTTAGAAACAGGTATTTTTCTATATCGGTCTTTTCTCCTTCAAATATGTCTGGACTAAATGAGTTGATTATTTTCTCTATCATTTTATCTGTTAGCCTAATATTGTCTTGGCGAAATTTTCTGCCCCTTATATGGTAATAAAAGTTATTTTTTTTCTCATTTCCAGCAGGATCCTTGGCCCATAGGTATAACCGGGCATCCTTTTTGCTGTCAAAAGGAAGTGCAAAGTAGCACGCAAATATTCCTTTTCCATTTTTCATAAATGGTGCACCCTTGAAAAACATATCATTTACAAAAACCCCGCTTTCAGATGTGTCTGCAGAAGTTTTATAGATTATAAGACCGGAACCCCCAATATTTATATTATGGCTCTTTGTAATGGCCCCTATTGATGGGGGGATAGTATCTACAATCATTTTGTGTTCTACAATTGTAAGATTACCATCACCTCCCCTTCTTTTTGAAAAGTCATGGATCTCTATGGTAAGATTAACCTGTCCCTGCACCAGCCCAAATTTTTTCGGACTAATGGTAAACTTTTCCTGATAAGAATGAGTTCCCTTTTTATTAAATGCCCCCTCATGGGAAAATTTTTTTTCAAACACTGGAATAGTCGGACCATCCTGTCTCAAGCTTACTTTTATGTTTCGAATCCCTGTCTTCAGGTCGGATACCTTGATATCAAATTCGAATTTTCCTTTAATATATTCCGGCAGTATCCCTATATCTGCTTTAGGTTTTTCTCCCTCAAAGAAAACCATAAAAAACCAGGTAAAAAAAACAACCACCACCAATGAAATTAAAATTATAATACTTGACTTTTTCATTTTTCCAATTTAACCCTGTATTGAATTAGCACATATTTAATTGGCCTATCTTTGGTCATGGGAATATGTTTGTCAATAGTTTTATTATTTTTTTTAATGGTGTATAGTTGTGGTTAAGGGAACTCACATTGGAGTTATCGGTGCCGGTGAATGTTCTAAGGAGATATATGCCTTATCTGAGGAGGTAGGCTCTCTTGTTGGAAAAAATGGATGGCTTCTTATTTGTGGAGGGCTTGGCGGTGTGATGGAAGGAGTTGCTAAAGGTTGTTATCGTGCTAATGGCATAACGGTTGGTATACTACCGGGAGAAAACAAAGCTGCGGCAAATCAATTCATAAATCTCCCTATACCAACAGGTATGGGTGAAGGCAGGAATCTTTTAGTTGTCAGGGCATCGGACATCATTATAGCAATCTCAGCGGGCTATGGCACATTATCTGAAATTGGTTTAGCCCTCAAAATCGGTAAACCTTTAATTGGACTTAAAACCTGGCCAAACATAGATGGTATTGATTATGTTGAAACACCACTAAAGGCAATTGAAAAAGTGATCACCTACCTATGACACCCTTCTGGGGACTATTCGACATTTAACGGTTGGTCCCATAGCACAAACCATAGTTTAACATAAAAGATAAAGACCGGGGAGCAAAGAGAAAGTGAAAGGTAAAAAAAAGAAAAAGCCTAATGGTTTCTTTCCATTGTTGGGGATGTGTATTCTTATTTCATCCTTTATAATAATCCTTCTGTCTCTCACTACCATTGCAGCAGAAAACATACGGAACCCTGCAGTTGCAGGGTATTTCTACCCAAAAAATCAATCCGTGCTCACGGAAACGGTTGATCAACTGATTAAAAATGTTAAACAGGGACCTGTGCACGGCACAATATTGGGTCTTATATCTCCCCATGCAGGATATGGATACTCAGGCCAGGTTGCTGCCTTTTCTTACAGTCAAATAAAGAATAAAAGCTATGATACTGTAATAATCCTTGGTCCAAGTCATCATGTCTATTTCAGGGGTGCGTCAGTTGGAAACTGGGATTCATATGAAACCCCCCTTGGAAATATTAGAGTAAACAAAGAGATATCGAATAAACTCTTAAATTCCGGTGGAATTTTTCATTTCATTGAAAAGGCTCATATAAAAGAGCACTCTATAGAAACTCAGATACCATTTCTTCAAAGGACTTTAAAAAATTTTGATATTGTACCGATTGTTACTGGTGAGTTATCTACGGAAAATTGTGAAGAGATCAGCGACATCCTTGTAAAAATAGCAAAAGAAAAAAACATACTTTTTATAGCATCGTCCGACATGTCACATTACCCAAACTATGATAATGCAAACAAGGTTGACAGGCATTTCCTTTCTCTAATCGAAGATTACGACCCTCTTATTGTATTTAATGCGGCACATGACTTTTTGAAAAAAGAAATACCCAACCTGGTTACCACAATGTGCGGTCTTAATTCCGTGGTAACTGTAATGATGACAATTAAAAAATGTGGTGGCACAGGGGTAAAAATACTTTACTATGCAAACAGCGGGGATGTTTCCATGCACGGATACAAAAGAACCGATAGAGTTGTAGGCTATGGTGCGATTGCATTCTATAAAAAGTAATTTCTCAGGCTAAATAACATTGATATTTATAAAATAACATGGAGGTAAAAAACGCATGAACCCAATTGCAGAAGAATTAAACACAACCATTCAAGATGCCAGCCCAAATACATATGCCATGCTGTCTCAAAAAGGAAAAAACCTTTACTTTCCCAAAGGTATCCTCTCTCAAGGCGCCGAGGCCAAGGAAAAGGCATCAAAATATAATGCAACTATAGGCATTGCTACGGAAAACGGCGTACCAATGCATTTCCCGTCTATTATTTCATATATAAACCTGCATCCTAATCAATCTATTAGTTATGCACCGTCATTTGGCATACCGGCACTACGAAAGAAATGGCAACAGTTAATATACTCCAAAAATCCCTCTCTATCAGGAAAAATAATAAGCCTTCCAGTAGTGACAAATGCCATAACACACGGCCTCTCAGTTGCTGCTGAAATGTGGCTTGATGAAGATGATGTTATACTAATACCTGATAAAATCTGGGGAAATTACAACCTCATATTTACTGTTCTCCATGGGGCCAAGATAAGGCAGTTCCCCCTTTTTTCCGATGATGGCGGCTTTAACCTGCCGGCCTTCAAAAAAGCTCTAAATGATGAAACCCTTCACAGAGATAAAATCACTGTTTTATTAAATTTTCCTAATAATCCAACAGGATACACCCCAACAAAGGTAGAAGGTGAGGGTATAGTTCAGGCCTTGGTTGATATAGCGGAAAAAGATAAAAACATATTAGCTATAACCGATGATGCCTACTTTGGTCTTTTTTATGATTCTCACTCCATGCAGGAATCACTTTTTTCATCACTTGTAAACGCCCACCCTAATATCATGGCCATAAAGCTTGATGGGGCTACAAAGGAAAATTATGTGTGGGGATTAAGGGTAGGATTTATTTCCTATGGTACCTCATTTAATGGAAATCATAAAAGTTTTTATGAGGCACTGGAAAAAAAGACAGCCGGCGCTGTCAGGGGAACCATATCCAATAGCTCTCATCTGAGCCAATCTATTGTCCTTGGTTCCCTTAACTCAGATAACTATGAGAAGGAGAAGCAAGAAAAATTTGATATAATGAAAACAAGGGCGACAATGGTCAAGGAGGTACTGTCAGATAAGAAATATGATAGTGCCTGGTATCTATACCCGTTCAATTCAGGTTATTTCATGTGTCTGAGGTTAAAAACAGTAGACGCCGAAGAATTGAGACTCCATCTTTTGGATAAATATGGGGTTGGTGTAATTTCGTTAGGTAAAACAGACATAAGGGTTGCCTTTTCCTGCGTAGAGGCAGAAAACATTGCCGAGCTCTTTGACATAATTTATCAGGGAGTTAAAGATCTCGAAAAGTCATAGCGTTATAAAAAAGCTGTAATTGTTCATGGGTTTCGGATGTATCCTGGATCCAGAGAGAGCTTTGAAAATTACCTTCATTCGCGCTCATAAATCTTTTTCGACCC
>CBFDCD010000034.1:0-12063 GCA_965603225.1 uncultured bacterium | reverse complement strand
CATTCTAAGTCCAACAGACTATCCATATGTCAAGTAGATGCAGGCAAAGAAACACTATCTGTTGTTTGTGGCGCTACAAACATGAAAACAGGTGATTTTTCCCCATTGGCCCTGCCGGGCACACAACTTCCTGACGGCACTAACATAAAGGAGAGCAGCATTAGAGGCGTAATATCTCAAGGCGTACTCCTGGCAGAGGATGAAATGGGCATTACCAACGATCATACGGGTATAATGATCCTGAATGATACCTTAAAACCTGGGAGACCCTTTTCCGATATCATGGATCTCGAAGACTGGATCATGGAGATAAGCCTAACGCCTAATCGAGTTGACTGCTCATCTATATTGGGTATTGCCCGTGAGATAGGTGCCTTAACCAAGAAAAAAATCAAGATGCCTGAGATAAACATTAAATGGGGTACTACACCAATTAAGGATTTAGCCTCTATTACAGTCCTTGATAGCAAAGGCTGTCCTCGATATGCCGCCGGAATGGTAAATAATGTAAAGATCGGCCAATCACCATTCTGGATGAGATACAGACTCCATTCCTGCGGAATACGACCTATCAATAATGTTGTTGATATAACCAATTATGTTCTTTTAGAGTTAGGGCAGCCATTGCATGCATTCGATTACCATATGCTCGCAGGCAAAAAAATAGTAGTCAAAAGAGCGGAAAAGGGACAACTGTTTACCACTTTAGATGATCAAATCAGGGAATTGAATGACCAAACACTTATGATATGCGACGGGAAACAGGCAGTTGCCATGGCAGGTATAATGGGGGGGCTTAACTCCGAGATAACAGACAAAACTAACGCCGTACTTATAGAAAGCGCCTACTTTAATCCTACTATGATTCGTCGTTCCTCAAAGAAAATTTCCCTTTCAACAGAGGCCTCATACCGTTTTGAAAGGGGTATTGATATCGAGGGTGTTGATAGGGCCTTAAAGAGGTCACTAATGCTCATTTCCCAACTTGCAGGCGGAGAAGTTACCAAGGGAATCATAGATTTCTATCCCGAACCATGGTCTCCCACACAAATTTCATTCAATGTGAATAAAGCGAATAAAATTTTAGGAATTGATACAAGTCTGGAAGAAGTGACTGAACATCTTTCCTCTCTTGATATGGCTATAAGGGTTATAGATCACAACAGAATTCTGGTCAGCCCGCCATCATACAGGATTGACATGACAAGAGAGGCTGATATTACTGAAGAGATTGCCCGATTAATCGGGTATGACAATATACCGGCCACGGTCCCTTCTATTAAATCGCCGGTGGACAATATTTCAGAATCTATTCTGAAAAAAAGGATTAAGGGATTTCTTGTATCTATGGGATTCACTGAGATAATTACCTATAGTTTTATATCCCCAAAATCTGCTGATATATTAGGTGCAAAAGAACACAGTGATCTAAGGTCTTTTGTAAAATTGTTAAATCCTCTTTCCCAAGATCAATCCGTAATGAGGACATCCCTTTTTCCAGGTCTCCTTTCAACACTCCAATCTAATTCAATAAGGGGTCAAAATGATTTGCGTATTTTCGAATGGGGTAAGGTATACATAAAGGGAAAGGAAGAATTACCTGATGAAAACCAGGTCCTTGCTGCCTTAATAACAGGCATGGAGTCTTCCCAAAAATGGTACCAGGCGGCAAGAGAAACCGATTTCTTTGACATTAAGGGCATAGCAGAAAACATATTAGAAGGTATTGGCATTCAGGGGTCTGAATTTAAAAAAACAGATTCTCAGGGAGAATTTGACCATAATGAATACGCAAGGATATTTTCATCAGGCATTGAAACAGGTGCACTTGGAAAAGTCTCAAAAAAAGTTATGGACGGGTACGAAGTTAGTCAAAGTGCCTATGTTCTTCAATTGTATATCGATACCCTTTTACCACTTGTGAAATGGGAAAGAAATTTTAAACCTCTAAACAAGTTCCCGGCGGTTAAAAGGGATATATCAATTCTTATAAACCGTTCAGTTGAGAGCGCTGATCTGATAAGTGTCGCTAAGGACAAAGGCAAAGGCCTCATAGAGTCTGTTGACATATTCGATGTTTATGAGGGTAAGGGGATTGACTCAAAGGAAAAGGCCTTAGCCGTAAGGATTAGCTACAGGTCCGACAAAAGGACATTGACAGATAAAGAGGTAAACCAAGCGCATGAGGAAATAATAAGAGAAATCCGCCGAAAAACAGGGGGCAGGCTAAGGGAAGGATGACCAGTAATTTAATGGGACTTGAAATATTTCCTCAAAGGATATAAAATGAATATGTAATGGTTATAAGTATTGTTAAAATACATTACCAAGTTTATATTTTGAACTTTAAATCTCAAGATGAAACAATTGTGCCAAAGACACACCTTTACCAAATGAGTTCTTGGTGCAGGAGGCATTCCCTTAGACATATTAATAAAGCATAAAAAAACATAAATATGGATATCCCTGACAACAAACGATTTTTTAGAATCGGAGAAGTAAGCCGGATAATAGGCGTAAAAACCCATGTCCTTCGGTTTTGGGAAAGAGAGTTTCCAAACATCAAACCTAAAAGAACAGAAGCTCACCAGAGAGTGTATAAATATGAGGACATTAAGGCTATC
Source organism: uncultured bacterium (assembly GCA_965603225.1). GTDB lineage: Bacteria > Desulfobacterota > DSM-4660 > Desulfatiglandales > B25-G16 > M55B121. The sequence goes on along the minus strand of CBFDCD010000034.1, from coordinate 9,439 downwards.
CAAGAAATAAAAAAACTTTTACATGAAGAAAGGCTAACAATAAACGGCGCAAAAAAGAGACTTGAATCAAAAGATAAGGTTAGTTCTGTGGGGCACAGCAATTTTTTAAATGAAATCAGAGATGAACTTAATCAAATCCTGAAAATCCTACAATAACACCACTCTATTTGTTATCAAATTTTATTCCATCTCCATTCCGTTGTTAAGGATCATTCATTTTCCCTGCGTATTGTCTTACAGGACATACCGTTCTGAACATCATAATTTATGGATTTGTATGAAGGAATTAGTGAAAAAATTTATTAAAGAATTGACACCATATCCGCCAGGAAAACCAATAGAGGAATTAGAAAGAGAGTACGGCATAACAGACTCTATTAAATTAGCCTCAAATGAAAACCCATTAGGACCGTCACCAAAGGCTGTAAGGGCCATTAAAGAATCAATCGATAAAATCAACAGATACCCTGACAGCAGCGGTTATCATCTGAAAAATAGCCTGGCAGAAAAATTTAGGTTGCCCATGGCTAATATTATTTTAGGAAACGGATCGGATGAGATAATTAAACTGATTGCCCACGCCTTTCTTTCAACTGATGATGAGGTTATCATTCCTTTTCCTACCTTCCTGATGTATGAAAAAAATACCCAAAGCTTTCAGGGAAAGATAATCAGGATACCTTTGGCAAATTTTTCCGTTGATGTGCCCTCTATTCTAAGTGCTGTATCTAACAAGACAAAGATAATTTTTCTAAACAATCCGAACAATCCTACAGGAACTGCGCTTAGCATAAAAAACATTTCCCATTTCTTGCAATCAACTCCCAAAGAGGTAATAGTAGCATTAGATGAGGCTTATATTGAATTTGCCACAGATAAAAATATTAAAAGTGGGATTTGCCTGTTAGAATCAAACCCTAACTTAGTTATTCTAAGAACCTTTTCAAAACTCTATGGATTAGCAGGGCTAAGGATAGGCTACGGATTTGCCTCTGAAGCCATAATAAATGGATTAAATCTTGTCCAGCAGCCTTTTAGCACTAATTACATGGCACAGGTCGGTGCTGCAGCTGCCCTTAACGATAAAGAGTTTGTTAAAAAAACCCTTGCATTAACCGTGGAAGGCCTTAAATTTCTCTATTCACAATTAAACAGAATGGACCTTAAATATATTACTACCCAGACAAATTTTTTAATGATAAAGACACCTATTGGTGCGAAAGAGACGTATAAACGTATGCTAAAAGAGGGTGTAATAATAAGATCCATGGAGGACTTTGGAATAGAAGATTTTATAAGGATAAATGTTGGATTGCCTGAAGAAAATGAAAGATTCATAAAAACCTTAAAAAAAATTCTTTACTAAATTGGACAGTATTATAACCATAGACGGTCCAACGGGATCAGGAAAAAGCACGGTCAGCCGTTACCTGGCAAGGCAATTACATTATCAGTACCTTGATACAGGGGCAATGTACAGGGCCTTTGGAGTTGCCCTTTTAAGGGCCGACGTTACATTGCAAGACATAAAAGAAATAGAAAAAATATGCCGTGGCATTGATATTAAATTTGTTCACGGAGTCAAATCAACGAAAATTTTGCTAAACGGTATGGATGTTACGAAAGAGATAAGAGACCCTGCAATAGATTTATTGGCGTCTAATGTCTCTGCCCTTGATAGTGTAAGACAGACAATGGTTAAACTGCAGAGAAAAGAGGGTGTTAAAGGCCGATTAGTAGCAGAAGGAAGAGACATGGGTACGGTTGTGTTTCCAGAGGCCAAACACAAATTCTATATTGATGCACTATTAGATGAGAGGGTAACCAGGCGATTTTTAGAGAGACAAAAAAGGGGCGAATCTGTTTTAAGAGAAAATGTTAAAGAAGATCTCATCAAGAGAGACTATCAGGATATGAATAGGAACCTCTCTCCGTTAAAACCGGCTAAAGATGCAAAAATAATAGATACTACAGGATTAGACGTTAACGGGGTTGTTGAAAAGATAATAAAAGAAATAAAAAGAAATTAATGCAGGCTAAAAAACACACAGATGATAAATAAAGGTTGAATTCTGATTTTTATTTTGTTATGTAGTATTGTTATTTAATTTTGAAAAAATCTATTTTTTTAGGGGGATAAATGTTAATGGGTGAACAAACAGACGAAACCAAAGAAGACAATAATCTAACAGAGAAAGACAATGAATTAATGGCCGGCACCGCTGATGAGAAAGACTCTGAATCTCTTGATAGCAACATGACAGAGGAAGATGCAACAGAGATGAATATGGAGGAAATGTACGAGCAGAGCCTGAAGCAAATCCAGGAAGGCGAGTTAGTTGAGGGAGAAATTATCAAAATAGAAGATGACTTTGTCTTAGTAGATATCGGCTACAAATCAGAAGGTGTTATACCCATAAGGGAATTTAAGGATTTAGAAGGGAAAATATCGGCTAAAAAGGGTGATAAGATTGATGTTGTGCTGGAAAAAAAGGAAGACGATGATGGGGCAGTAACCCTTTCCATAGAAAAGGCCAAGAAAATAAAGGTCTGGGATAAAATTAAGGAGGTATACGATAGTGATGGTTCAATCCATGGAACAGTGATTTCCAAGGTCAAAGGAGGGCTTTCTGTAGATATAGGCTTACCGGCCTTTCTGCCTGGATCCCACATAGACCTTCATCCTATTAGAAACCTTGATAGCTTAGTAGGCCGGGAGATAGAACTTAAAATCCTGAAATATAACAAAAGGCGCAATAACATAATAATATCTCGAAGGGCAATCCTTGAAAAAGATAGATTAAAACAAAAGGCAAACACACTCGCACTTATTGAGGAGGGATCCGTATTAAAGGGAACGGTTAAAAATATTACAGACTATGGTCTTTTTGTTGATCTTGGTGGTATAGATGGACTTTTGCATATAACAGATATGTCGTGGGGCAGAATTGCACATCCCTCTTCAATGTATCAAATAGGAGACGAAATATCGGTTAAGGTCATTAGTTTCGACAGGGAAAAAGAGAGGGTATCCTTAGGTATTAAACAGCTTAAACCTGATCCATGGCTGGATGCAGAAGAAAGGTTTGCAGCGGGAACAAAAGTTACAGGAAAGGTGGCCAACCTTACCGACTATGGTGCATTTGTAGAGATAGAAGAAGGCGTGGAAGGTCTGATTCACATTTCAGAGATGTCCTGGACAAAAAAAGTAAAACACCCCTCCCACATTGCAAATATTGGAGATACGGTTGAGGCCGTCATCCTGGACCTGGACACAAAATCGCGAAGAGTTTCTCTGGGCATGAAGCAGATAAAACCAAATCCGTGGGATGTTATTGAGGAAAAATATCCTGTTAACACGATTATTGAGGGTCGGATAAAAAATATTACGGATTTTGGCTTGTTCATTGGTATAGATGAAGACATTGATGGCCTGGTGCATATTTCCGACATCTCTTGGACAAAAAAGATTAAACATCCATCGGAATTATATAAAAAAGGCGAAGAAATTCAGGCCAAGGTATTGTCAATAGATAAAGGAAATGGTCGTTTTACACTGGGTATAAAACAACTAAGCAAAGATCCCTGGGAAGAAATTCCTGATAAATATAAGCCCGGCACAAAGGTTACCGGAAAGGTTACCAATATAACTGATTTTGGGTTATTTGTGGAATTAGACGAGGGCATTGAAGGTCTTGTTCATTTATCCGAAATAAGTAAAGATAAATCTGCATCCCCCCTTGGAAAATACCAGATTGATGATGTTATTCATGCCTTGGTAGTAAATGTTTCCAAGGAAGAGAAAAAAATAGGCCTCTCTATAAAGAGACTTAAGGAAAAAGAATTAAAAGATGTATATAACAGCTACGAAAAAAAAGATGAAAAGGTTTCTTCTGAATTTGGAAAGCTTATTAAAGAAAAACTAGAAGAAAATGCTGCGTTGAATTTAAATAATGGTAAGAATGATCAAACTGATGAAGAATCAAGCGAAACCGACTCAAAGGATTCAGTCGCAGAGGATGTAGTCGCAGAGGATTCAGCAGCAGAGGACGCAGCAGCAGAGGATGTAGTCTCAGAGGATGTAGTCTCAGAGGATGTAGTCGCAAAGGATTCAGTAGAAGAGGATGTAGTAGAAGAGGATGTAGTAGAGGAAAAAAACGTATAGAAACCGACAATCGCCTTATAGTTCCGCCATCTACAGTTATTTTGATTGTTTCTGCGGCATCCTACATAAAAAAGCATATAAGGAGCCTTATAACCGCTCACGACTATCATGCCATGACTTTCTTGCAATACAGTAAAGTCGTCATTATATGCTTCGTCAGGTTATTTATTTTCGCCTTGCAACGCCAGTCTGCCTTGGCCGCTGGCTCCGCCGCTTCCAACCCGGAGGGTAGAGTGTATGCCTCGGAGAACGCGATTTACCGAGGTTGTTGCATAGTAATGTTGTTTTTCCAAAAATTTTATATCAAAAATTAGATTCGAAATGTTAGACCTGAGCCAGGGGCATAGACCAGTGTTTCAAAGTTCATTGATTCAGGTCTGGTTAATAATAATTTCTTATTATATTTTAAAATTCTAAGCACTTAAAGTTAGATAAAGAAATACAGGGCAATATGCTCTTTCCTTAGGTTTCAAATGATATATTCATTAATAAGGCCAAGTGTAATAAATATATAACATTGTTAAAGGTGAATGAAAAAATTCACTGCCGTGACATTACAGGCACAGGCAGGGAGGTAGTCCTCAGCGGTGAACACGGAACCTGTGAACGTTTACGGAAAATCATCATTTAAAAGGGATAGGCCTGTCACATTAGTCCTCCTTATACTTATCTCCGCCATTTTATTCTTTGGCACATTATCAGCTATCATACTATCGTTTTCCAATATTACACCTTATGTATCTTATGGTAATAAAATAGGTGTAATACCAATAGATGGCATCATAAAAAATTCAGATAAAATCATAGAGCAAATAGCCGATTTTAGAAACAATAAAAAAATTAAGGCCATAATCTTAAGAATAAACTCGCCTGGAGGCGGCGTTGGGCCTTCGCAGGAAATATATAAAGAAACAATTAGAACTGTAAAAACAAAAAAGGTAATCGCATCCCTTGGCTCAATTGCCGCATCTGGCGGTTACTATATTGCATCAGCAGCAGATAAGATAGTTGCAAACCCCGGAACCCTTACAGGAAGCATAGGGGTAATCATGGAGTTTGTGAGGATTGAGGAACTCCTTGGTAAAATAGGAGTTCAGCTTAGGGTAATTAAAAGTGGTGAATTCAAGGATATAGGTTCACCGAGCCGAAAAATGACGGATAAGGAGAAAGAATTACTTCAAGATATCATAGAAGATGTAAAAGAACAATTTGTAAATGCAGTTGCTCAGGGGAGAAAAATGGAAAGAGAGAAGATCCTTGAGATAGCTGATGGAAGAATCTTTTCCGGAAAGAAGGCAAAGGCCTTGGGCTTAATAGATTCTCTCGGAAATTTTAGGGATGCCGTTGACCTGGCAAAGGAAATGGTCCATATTGAGGGCGAAGCAAAATTGATTTTCCCTGAGAAAAAAGGAAGGTCCTTTATATGGGATCTGCTTTTTGAAGATCTTTTTGATTCTGTTAGCAGCAAAATAAATCAAATATATGGACCAATCGAGTACAGATGGAATGGTGGGTTTGGCATATCAAATAACTAAATAAAATTGACTTCGCCTTTCCCCTTCCTGATGACCTCTAAATTATCATCTATCAATGAAACTACGGTAGAAGGTTCATAAGAAATAACTCCCCCATCAATAACCAAATCCAACAAGGAGGAATATGTGTCATGGATTAAAGAAGGTTCATCAAGTTGAACACTGGTGCTAACAATTGGACGTCCTAATTCTTTTACTATCTCCATGCAAATTTTATTTTCAGGAACCCTTATGCCAACAGCCCTTCTCTTTGTAAGCATAAGCTTTGGTACCAGCTTGGTTCCTTCCAATATAAAAGTATATGGACCAGGGAGTGATCTCTTCATAATCCTGTAGGCAAAATTTGAAACCTGTGCATAAAGGCTTATGTTTTTCAGGTCTGAACAAACAAATGAAAATGGCTTCTTCAGGGGCCTTCTTTTAATCTGATATATTCTTTGGATAGCTTTTTTGTTAAAAAGATCGCAGCCAATGCCATAAAATGTATCCGTTGGGTATATTATTACACCGCCTCTGTCCAGTTCTTGAACAACCCTATCTATAAATCTTTTTTGAGGATTATCTGGATTAATAGATAAAAGCATATTTTTAACCTCTATTTTTTCTAAAAATTAACATGATTTTAATATTTATATTTTTTCTCGGTGCAATAGTAGGAAGTTTTTTAAATGTTTGCATATATCGACTGCCACGAGACGAATCCATATTATTTCCACCCTCCCACTGCCCGCATTGTGGAAAACCAGTAAGATTATATGATAACATCCCTATTGTAAGCTATGCTATCCTCAGGGGTAAATGCAGACATTGCAAAGAGGCTATCTCTGCCCGCTATCCAATAGTGGAAACTATATCCGGTTTACTGTCCATGGCTCTTGTTATGAAATATGGCCTGACATTGCACTTTATTCTCTTGTTGCTATTCGTCTTCTCTTTAATAATTATAACATTTATCGATCTCGATTATCAAATCATTCCAGATATTTTATCCATTCCTGGCATCTTTGCGGGCATATGCGCCTCATTTTTTATACCAATGGCATACTGGATAGATTCCATTTTCGGAATATTAATTGGAGGGGGGTTTTTGTTCATTATAGCCATTACGTATAAGTGGGTAACAAATAGAGAGGGTATGGGAGGCGGTGATATCAAACTGCTTGCCATGGTAGGAGCCTGGCTTGGATGGAAGGCAATACCTTTTATACTCTTTTCAAGCAGCTTCATTGGCGCCTTAATAGGAGGCATAAGTCTTTTGTTGTCAAGGAAGAGTCTCAGATATAAAATCCCTTTTGGGCCTTTTATATCAATTGCATCCATTATCTACATATTCTTCGGCCCGAAAATTATAAACTGGTACATTAGCCTGTAAATAACTATGCGTTTATTCTCTTACAGTTTAAAAACAGGAATCGTTGTAACTCTTGTCATTATCCTCCTGACAGCTATGATATTATTAGATATTGTTATGACAAGCATGGCCGAAAAAAACATGACGAAATTGGAAATAAAAAATGGAGTAATGCTTTTACACTCTATTGAACAGGACCTAATTTCCGGTTTTAATAAAGGTTCAACAAGCTATTCCCCCCCCAATGGCTTAAAATATCTGCTAAATAAAAAATACCTCCTGTCTGCAGCCATTATCAATTACGATGGTAGGCTTATTTTTGAAACAAAAACAGCAGAAGTGGATCGTAAAAGACTTGTAAATATGGCCAGAAAATCCCTGCAAAGCGGTGAAAACTCGATTTCCACACCTGGCCTGTCATGGGGTATCTTGTCATCGAAGAAGGGATATTTCTTTTTGGCATATCCAGTGAAAAATGATAATAAGCTCGTTGGTGTGGCCTCAGTCAAGATAAACTTAGAAAACACGTATAACGCTGTCAGAGTCTCCCATAAAATTATCCTATTATACATCTTTCTTAATGCCTTGTTTTTTACTTTAGCCGGTTTTTACTTTATTTACAGAATTTTAGTACGGCCGATTAACCGCCTTGTTAGAAAGGCAGAAGATTTTAAGGAAGGTGAGTCCTTCTATCCTTTTCCAAGCATAGGGCAAAATGAATTCGGCAAACTCTCACGGGCAATCACTATAATGCTTGAGCGTCTCGAGGACAACAGGACGGAGTTAAAAAGAAATATAAGCGAATTAGAGGAAACCAACTTAGAGCTCACAAAAGCCCAGGATGAAATATTACGATCTGAAAAACTGGCATCCGTTGGGAGATTAGCATCAGGTGTCGCCCATGAAATTGGAAATCCCATAAGTACAATATTCGGGTATTTAGGCCTTTTAAGGGACAGTAAAGACCAAGGGGAAAGAATTGATTTTATTAATCGCATTGAAGGGGAAATTGACAGGATAAACAGGACAATTAGAGACCTTCTTGATTTTTCAAGGCCGTCTAAAGGCATACCGGAGTTAGTTTCGCTACACCTGGTTATTTCCGATGTGATAGAAATGTTGAAACCACAGAAGATTATGTCCGATATTACTATAAACCTGGATATGAATGCTAAAAAAGATACTGTATTGGCCGACCCTGACAAGCTGAAGCAGTTACTTCTCAATATTACGATGAATGCAATAGATGCAATGGATACAGAACAGTCAGTATGCGTAAATGATGATAAAAAATTATCAATAAAATCCAGTATATTGCCCGGCACTGATTCGGATGTGTCAAAAAAAGGAGATACCATACATATTGAATGTATAGACAACGGTCAGGGTATCTCCCTTGAAGAGCTCGACAGGATCTTTGATCCATTTTTCACAACAAAAGAACCAGGAAAGGGTACTGGACTTGGCCTTTCAGTCAGCCTGAGAATTGTTGAGGACGCGGGCGGCAAAATTAAGGTAAAAAGTGAAAAGGGTAAAGGCACAACAGTAGCGATTACACTGCCTCTTTATGAAACTTGAAAAAAGTAACGAGAATTTTTATGGCAAAAAATAGAATTCTTATCATTGATGACGAAGCCAACATGAGGCACATGCTTAAGGTTCTTTTAACCAAATCGGGCTATGGTATTCAAACAGCGGCAGATGGCCAGGAAGGGTTAGAGATTATCGAAAGAGAACAATTTAATTTTATCCTCTGTGATATTAAGATGCCGAAAGTAGACGGCCTCACCTTTTTAAAATCTGCAATTAAAAAAACAATCAATATTCCAATTATAATGATGTCTGCATATGGGACAGTAGACACGGCTGTTGAGGCAATGAAATCAGGGGCATATGATTATATAAGTAAACCCTTTAAGGCAGATGAGGTTCTTTTAACGTTAAAAAAGGCAGAGGAAAGGGAAAGGCTTAAGAGTGAAAACATTATATTAAAGGAAAAAATTCAGAAAATAGAAAATAATTATCAATTTAACAACATAGTGGCCAAGAGCGAGGCCATGCAGTCTGTTTTTGATATGATAAGAAAGGTAGCCGACTACAAGACCACGATTCTTATTACAGGCGAAAGTGGCACCGGTAAAGAGCTGGTAGCAAGGGCAATTCATTTTAATGGGATAAGAAGTAAGAGAAACCTTGTTTCTATAAATTGTGGCAGCATCCCGGAAACACTGTTGGAAAGTGAGCTTTTTGGATACAAAAAGGGCGCCTTTACCGATGCATATCATGATAAAAAAGGTCATTTTGAAGAGGCACATAAAGGCACAATTTTTCTTGATGAGATCGGAGAGCTTCAACCCTCTCTTCAGATTAAAATGCTAAGAGTTTTAC
>CBFDCD010000033.1:0-12097 GCA_965603225.1 uncultured bacterium | reverse complement strand
AGGGCATTTTGTCAAGATAAATAAGTCCTTGAATTTAGATATAAACAATGTAACTGTTTGGTTAAACTTTGACTTTGAGATAAATTCATGACCAAAATATATTTAGTCAGACATGGGCAGACCAAGTGGAACAAGGATCTCATATTCAGAGGAAGAAAGGACATTCCGCTGAACGAAACAGGGAACAGGGAGGCAGAGGCTATTGCTCATGCCTTGAAAAATAAAAATATTGATGCAATTTACACAAGCCCCCTAAAACGCTCCATTCAAACTGGGGAGCCAACTGAAAAAATTTTTGGCATTAAAAGTATACCAATTCAGGAATTTATTGACATAAATTATGGCGAATGGGAAGGGCTACCATTCAGTGAGGTGAAAAATAAATACAGGGAACAGTATGCATTATGGGAAAATAATCCGGAAAAGGTAAGATTTCCTGGCGGTGAAACCCTTGAAGAGACAAGGGAGAGATCATTTAAAGGCTTTAAAAATATCATAAAAAACAACCCTGATAAATCAATTCTGATTATCCCTCATAGGGTAATAAACAAGATCCTTTTATGTGGAATTTTAGGTATTGGTAATTCCTTTTTCTGGAGAATACGGCAGGATACAGGCTGTATAAATGTAATAGAATATACTCATGAAATGTTCATCCTGGCCAAAATGAACGATACCTGCCATTTAAAAGGTATAGCGTATGAAACAGTCCAACAAGATTTTTAAGCAACTACACAGTTGGATAGCTATAGGTAGAATACTTCATCGTTGCATGTTTCTATAAAATAATCCCTAAAAATTTTGGGATGAAGGCAGGTGTAACATTTCAATAAGTTCCTCTCTGGAGAAAAAATTCAATAAATTTTGTTTGTTTTCCAATACAATGCTGTCCATTAAATTACGTTTTTTTTCTATTATGGTAGATATCTTTTCCTCTAAGGTTCCTAATGTTACAAGTTTAAAGACCTGAACGCCGCGCATCTGCCCAATCCTGTGGACCCTATCAGTTGCCTGGTCTTCCTTGGCTGCATTCCACCATCTATCGTAATGGATTACAACTGATGCAGATATAAGATCTATGCCTATTCCTCCTGCCTTGAGACTCCCTAAAAAAATCTTGCAGTTGGGGTCCTCTTTAAATCGATCAACAATCTTCCCTCTGTTTCGGCTGGAACCTGTTAAAGTTGCGAAACCTACGTTAATGCCTTGCAAATATTTTTCTATAATCTTTATCATCTTAAGATACTGACTATATACAACAATTTTTTGGTCACTATCTAAGGATTCAGAAATCAGCTCCTTAAAGAGTTCCCACTTCCCCGACTGAAATTGTTCGAAATTGTCAACACCCTTTACCTGTGAAGGGTGATTACATATTTGCTTTAGAAGATTGAGCAAGGCGAATATATGCATGTAAGGCACTGGTTTTTCATTATTTTTTAGGGAATCGATTAATCCATGGCCCCTGGAGGAAACAGCATCCCTATATAGTTTTATTTGATCGTCACTTAGTTGGCAGGTCCTGACGTCTTCAATTTTATCAGGAAGCTCATCTAAAACTGTCTTTTTTAAGCGACGTAACGTAAAAGGCGAGATGATCTTGCTTAGGGCCTTTTGTTCTGGACCTGATGGCATTGATTCTAAAGGCTGCACATAGCGATTCGAAAAATCATCATCACTTCCAAGATACCCTGGTACTGTAAGGTCTAAAAGGGACTTCAGTTCCCACAGGGTATTTTCAATGGGCGTTCCTGTAAGTCCAATTTTTATAGAAGAATTCAGTTTTTTTGCAGCATTGTAAGCATGTGTCTCTGGATTTTTAAGGTATTGAACTTCATCAAAAACGATAAATGAAAATGAAAGACGTTCAAGCTTTTGAATATCATTTCTGAGAATTCCATAAGAGGTCAAAACAACATTTCCCTCATCAATACTTTTTTCAAGATTTCGCTGGTCTCCATGAAAGACACTGACGTTTAATCCAGGTGCATGGTCTCTAAGTTTATCCCGCCAGTGACTCAAGACCGTGGTAGGGCAAACAACAAGAAAGGGGTCTTCAACATTTTTATTTTCCCTCAAGGCAACCATGAGGGCCATGATTTGATGGGTTTTACCAAGGCCCATATCGTCACAAAGCAACCCGCCCAGCCTATTCTCGCACAGGAAATAAAGCCAATCCAATCCTATCATTTGATACGGGCGTAAAGATGATTTCATTCCTTTCACGGGTGGTAATTCATGGGTAGGCTTTCTATGCAGTATCTTTCTTAACGTATGAGCCTTTTTCTCTTCACCGGAAACATTCAGGGAAACGGTACTGGTGTTTTGAAAGTGGAAGAAATCCAGGAGGGAAAACTTAATCCCCTTGCCTGCAGTTCCAGGAGCACCCTTTTTATTAAAATTTTTCACGATTTTGTTAAGGGGGTTAAAGTAAGTTGATTGGCAATCAACCCATCCGTCTGGTGTAGGTATATAACGTTGCCCTATTTTTTTTGCCTGCAGAATTTTTTCCAATGAAATGGAGGTATTTCCAAATCCATATTCCATGGAAAGCCATAACCAATCTCTATCAATAGCCTCAGGTGCTATTTCTATTTTATCAAATTTTTTAAAAATCTTCAGATTCTTAACTGAAGGCTCTATTATGTGCCCACCTTTGAAAAGTTCTTCACCAAATTCCTGCAGAAAACTTGGGATCTGAGACTTTTTAAGAACCATGTTTACAGGGGAAACAAATTTTCTTTTCTTATCCCCAGGCGGCTCCAACTCGGCTATGATCTTCAACTCCTTTATATATATAAGATTATCATACTGAAACTTCTCCAGATCCTTTCTCTCAAAAAACAGGGCCTCCCCATTTTTTTGAAGAAGTTGAATTATTGGCCGTACCTCCAGATCAAGCTTTGTATTCATAGATACCTTAAAGAGGGATTTAAGGGGTATGGGGTGGATATTCATTCCATGTTGATTGGGCAGGTAATCTTTAAAGGCTACTATAATATTTTTTACCCTCTTCCGCGACACAAGAATTGTAAAAATTCTTTCCCCCTTTAAACCTTTGCATGTTATTGTAAATGTACCGGAACTCTCATCAATTGTTGGGTAAAATATGCAGTTATCAGTTCCAATTTCCCTATACCCATGATAGGCGAGCCTGAACCAAAAACTTTCTTCAAGGACCTGTCTGCGGGTTTTAAAACCCATTTTCTCCATAACACTCTCGTTTTTTGAGGCAGTAAGTGTAGATAGTTTATCCAGCAAGGAGCTCCTGTTTGGTACAGAGGTTTTTTCAACCTGGTCTATCCGCTCGATGAATCGGAATAAATCAGGTCCGTCAGATATATAATGAAGTATATCTTTACCTTCGGAAGAAAGTACTTTCAGAATTTTTTTACCCTTACTGCCTGTAAAATGTATGCTGACGGATTTCAACGTTTCACTCGGGCCATCAGCAAAAAGTGTGGCTAATTTGTACCAGATACTCGCCTTAAAGTCTTCCTCTAAGATTTTACCATTAAGTTGTTTCTGTATGCCTTTATAAAGTTCAGTTATTTTAAGGATATGATGGCATGTCTTTTTTTTAGATGTTGAGCATGTACAGAATCTTTGATCTTCATAACGGTTTTTACCCTTTATAAAAAAGGCTACCCCGGGCATTTGATCCAAAGGATCAGGTACTAATGCCAGACCGTTCCTGTGAAATTCTACCATGTTAAAGTCTGGCAATAATGTGTTTTCGCTACTATGCATATTCTATTAAACCACTGTTGAACTATTTATACTGTTATGGGTAAAAATCTCTCCCATTGGCAAATTTTTTAGACAATTAATAAACAGTATTGCAAAATGCAATAGAGAGAGCTTTGAAAATTGCCTTCATTCGCGCTCATAAATCTTTTGCGACCCTGCAACGTCTCGCTTTACTGCAAAGCCAAAACTCGCGCTCCATGAAGCCACTTTTCCTTTTTCTATGGTTGTGCAAAGCTCTCAATAGAGTGTTTTAGGTCTCTTTACATGTCTGAAAATTGCTATTTGTCCGAGTAGTTACATTGCTTAAACTATATATTTTATCAAATTAATCTAAAAAAAGGAAGAGACTAAATGAATTTCAAGGATCAAAAGGTAAAAAATATTCTTCATGCCCCTATGTCTTTGTGATTTGTGTCGTATCCCTAATAATAATCGTAACTACTCAGGTTATTTAGACTGTATTAACAATCCCATAGTATCAAACTAAAGCCCTCACATGAAGAGGGGGGTTTTCGCCAACCCCAAAATGATGCGATAAATTAGGCTTATTATCTATCTGTCACAGGCCTTGACAATAACTGCACAGATGCTTACTTTTTCATTGTAAAATTTGACAAAACTGTAAATCGTAAAATTCTCATATGTGTCATGGACACATACACACGTAACCTATACAAAGCTTATTTGTTTACTTTTTATTTTTTGTCAAACCATCAAAACCCACAGTATAAAAGGAACACCGAGTTATGAGTGGCATTGATATCAAAATAAATAATAAAGATGACCAAAGAGAAGGCCATCAAAAAATGGACATGGAAAACGACGAGGTTTTAAAAAACAATGATGAGGGACTAACTGGTAAGGATAAAGGCAATAAGACTAAAAAACTAAAGGATAAAACCAGACAAGAATTGCTGAAGAAAATCAAGGAAATTGAGGAAGAGTCCGAAAAAAATTATAATCTCTACACGCGTACATATGCAGAGATGGAAAATATAAAAAAGAGTGGAAAAAAAGAGAGAGAAGATTTAGCTAAGTATGCCAACGAATCTCTCATTAAAGACATTCTTCCAGTGATAGATAATCTTGAAAAGGCAATATCTCACACAAAAGAAGGGAGTAATTCCTCTGGCCTACTTGAAGGGGTTGAACTTACTCTGGGTGCAATAAAGAAAACATTAGAAAAAGCAGGCATTAAAGAAGTCGTGGCGGAAGGCAAACTCTTTGACCCTAACTTCCATGAAGCAATTTTACAGCAAGAAGATAACGAGACTAAGCCAGGGCATATTATCAAGGAACTTCAAAAGGGATATCTTTTAAACGGACGCCTTATTAGACCATCAATGGTTATAGTTGCTCAAGGAAATAAAGATAAGAAAGAATATTTTGTTTAACAAAAAATATATGATAGAATACATTTTGCAAGGAGGAAAAAATGGGTAAAATAATTGGAATAGACTTGGGAACTACTAATTCCTGTGTAGCGCTTATGGAGGGAGGCGATCCAAAAGTAATTGCCAATATTGAAGGAAACAGAACTACACCGTCAGTTGTAGCTTTTACTGAAAGTGGTGAAAGGCTTGTAGGACAAACTGCAAGAAGACAGGCAATTACTAATCCTGACAATACAATTTACGCGGTTAAGAGATTGATAGGAAGAAAATTTGATTCACCTGAGGTTAAGAGTGATGTTCAGACAACAGCCTTTAAGATAGTTAAGGCTAAAAATGGTGACGCCCATGTAAATGCCAGAGGTAAGGATTACAGCCCGGCAGAAATATCATCAATGACCTTACAAAAAATGAAACAAACCGCTGAAGAACATCTTGGTGAAAAGGTGAATGACGCCGTAATTACCGTTCCCGCCTATTTCAATGATAGTCAAAGACAGGCAACAAAGGATGCCGGAAAGGTAGCAGGACTGAATGTTCAGAGAATCATCAACGAACCTACAGCGGCCGCCCTTGCATATGGCTTGGATAAAAAAAAGGATGAGAAAATTGCCGTGTTCGATCTCGGGGGCGGCACCTTTGATATTTCCATATTAGAGATTGGTGATGGGGTCTTTGAGGTTAAGGCAACAAATGGTAATACCCATTTAGGCGGAGAGGACTTTGATCAAAAAATTATAGAATACCTGGCCGACGAATTTAAAAAAGATCAGGGGATTGATCTAAAAAACGATAAGATGGCCTTGCAACGCTTAAAAGAGGCAGCTGAAAAGGCGAAGATGGAGCTTTCTACTTCAATGGAGACAGACATTAACCTACCATTTATAACGGCTGATGCAAGTGGGCCAAAACACATGAATATAAAGCTAACCAGGGCAAAGCTGGAGGTTCTTGTAGAGGATTTGATTAATAAAACATTAGAACCCTGTAAACTTGCGCTCCGTGATTCTAACTTAAAGGCCAGCGATATAAATGAGGTTATCCTGGTTGGCGGGATGACAAGGATGCCAAAGGTTCAAGAAAAGGTAAAGGAAATTTTTGGAAAAGAACCTAACAAGGGAGTAAACCCTGACGAGGTTGTCGCCATCGGTGCAGCTATACAGGGTGGTGTATTAAAGGGCGATGTTAAGGATATTTTATTGCTTGATGTTACACCTCTTTCCCTAGGAATTGAGACCCTTGGCGGAGTCTTTACGAGGCTTATCGAGAAAAATACAACTATACCTACGAAAAAAAGTCAGATATTCTCTACGGCAGCTGATAATCAACCTGCAGTGTCTATCCACGTTCTTCAGGGCGAAAGAGAAATGGCAACATACAACAAAACTCTTGGCCGTTTTGAATTGGTTGGTATTCCCTCGGCTCCAAGGGGTATGCCTCAGATCGAGGTAACGTTTGATATTGACGCAAACGGCATTGTTAATGTATCTGCCAAGGATTTAGGAACTGGAAAAGAGCAATCCATTAAGATAACTGCCTCGAGTGGACTCAGCGAGGAAGAAATCGATAAGCTTACCAAGGATGCTGAGCTTCATGCAGATGAAGATAAAAAGAAGAGAGATCTTGTTGATTCCAGAAATTCCGCTGACTCTTTAATCTATGCCACAGAGAAATCACTCAAGGAGGCAGGCGACAAAGTTGATGCCGGAACCAAGGGAGAGGTTGAGAATGCCATCTCCATGCTAAAAAGCGCAATGGAGGGCGAAGACGCAGAAGAGATTAAGAGACTTTCAGAGGAACTCACAACGGTTTCTCATAAAATAGCTGAGGTCTTATACGCGCAGGCCGCCGGATCTCAGGGGCAAGCAGGACCAGAAACAGGTCCAGGAGGGCAAGAATCTGCCACAAAGGATGAGGAGGTTGTAGATGCTGATTTTGAGGAAGTAAAAAATGACACCAAATAGCATCCCTTGCTTTAAAAAGGCCATTGCCGCATTAATTGCGGTAATGGCCTTTTTTATTTTTTCCTGTGAAAGAAGGATAGTCATAGAAGAACCTCCCATCAAGAAAAAACCCCCGGAGAAGGTTGAAGTAGATCATTTTTCCATGGCCGAGCATTATTGGAATGAGAAAGAATATGATAAGGCACTAAATGCTTATGACCAATACCTGACAAAATTTCCACAGGGATATAGGGTAAAGGAAGCAAAAACCAGAAAGGCTACTATATATTATAAAAAAGGTATATTTGATAAGGCCTTACCTCTCTTCCTGGAGGTTATAGATAAATACCCTACAGAAAGAAGGGCTGAAATTCATTTTTTATTAGCTAAAACATACTTTCATTTAAACAGATATCCGGAGTCGAGGTTATCGGCATTAAGATGGCTTGAGCTTTATAAATATTATCCAGGAAAAGAGGATTTGTTTTATCTCTTAGGCCAAAATTTAAGCGAATTAAATGAAAATGTGGAGGCTTTTCACTGGTGGCTACAATCAATTGAATCGCCACATATTTCCGTGGAAAAAAGAGAAAAAACAAGACATAGACTTTTAGATATCATATTTCAAGCCAAAGAAAGTGAGCTAAAAGAGATGGCTGTCTACGCAAAAGAGAGTGATTTTATTGCTCCAATTTACTACCGTCTCTCCATGGACTATCTGATCACAGAGAGACTTGATGAGGCCCGTGAAGCGGCAGCAAAGGTAGTGAGGTCAGCACCGGATGGGGAATGGGCATTTAAGGCCGGAGAAGTGCTAAAAAAAATTGATGAAAGACTTCAAGTTGACCCTAATGTTATAGGCTGCCTTTTGCCTTTGAGTGGCCCTTTTAGCATCTATGGGCGAAAAGTTTTAAATGGTCTTGAAGTTGGACTTGATGTATTTCAGGAAACTGACGAGCGACTTTCCTCATTAGAACTGGCAATAAGAGACACACAAGGGGACCCTGAAATAGCCATAAAAGGCCTAAGGGAGTTAGCAGAGGATAAGAAGGTAATTATTAATATAGGACCTCTCATCAGCAAGGTAGCCAAAAATGTTGTTGAAAAGGCCCAAGAATTCGGGGTGCCTAATATCACCTTGAGCCAGCAACAGGATATCACAGAAACAGGAAATATGATTTTTCAGAACTGCCTTACGCCGGACGATCAGATAAAAAGCCTCTCTGATAAAGTTATATTAGAAATGGGATTGAGGAAATTTGCCATATTATATCCTGCGAATGCCTATGGCATATATTTTATGAATAAATTCTGGGATGAGGTTGAATCCTTAGGTGGAGAAATTACAGCTGTTGAGTCTTATACTACTGAAGAGACGGATTTTGCAATTGAGATAAAAAAGATGGTCGGCCTCTTTTATCCAAGGCCTGAGTTGGATATGGAAATTGAAGACCTAAGGGTGTCGCCTGAGGAAACTGCTGAATCTGAGGAGGAATTAGAGCCTATTATTGATTTTGATGCCGTGTTTATCCCTGACACCTATGAAAGGGTTGCCCTTTTAGCCTCTCAGCTTGCATATCACGATGTTAAAGGTGTAAATCTCTTAGGGACAAATCTCTGGAACTCTCCAAAACTTATAGAGATAGGTGGTAAATATGTCCGAAGGTCAATATTTCCGTCTGGTTTTTTTGTACAAAGTAAAGATAAAAATGTAAAATATTTTGTTGAACAATACAGGTCTTTCTTTGGAGAAAATCCCGGGTTTCTTGCTGCCATAGGCTACGATACCATAAGAATAATTAAAGAAATCTTAAGGGAAAACAGGACTAATCTAAAAACGAGAGAAGATTTACGGTCTGCACTAACTGAGAGCAGGACTTTTGATAGTGTTACCGGTCAAATGGTGTTTGATAATAAAAGAAGGGCGAAAAGAACTCCAATCTTGTTGACAATTGTCGGAAATCAGTTTTTTCCTGTACCGTGATATCCTGTTAACCATACCACATATATTGGTTCACTATAACCTAACTCCTATCGTCTAAAGTAGATATCCTTAGGAACAGAGGAACAGTTGATTGAATATTCAACGTATTAATTATATGCCGGTTTTTTCTTTGTACCTATGTGCCTTTTATGCTTTGTGTCTTATCTCAAATAAGATCATAGTAACAACTCAGCTTATGTAGCTTGTATATATTTACCGCAATAAATCCCTTGAAGTTTTTCTTTCTCCACAGTTTTTGATTTGTATTCAAAGGAATACTACATCCTCAATGTTTACAGCCTATCACCCTTACTATCCAAAACTTTTTCCCGTATTCCAATTATTTTAAAATAAAATCAACATTTTTTCTTGACTCACAACATATAGACATTTATACTAAAAGAATCACAACATATTCTAATGTGAAGATGATAGTGAATTTAAGTTTTGGAGGGTGCCATGAAGGGGGAAATGATTTTAGTCTTGAGAGATGGGAATTTAATACCAAACTCATTGAAGTGGGACGATCGCGAAATAAGTGATATTTTACACACCATAAACCAAATCAACGGTGAACAGGCGAAAAAAATAACAAGGTCCTTGCGAGAAAGCCTGGAAACAATGGGTCTTAATGAAATAAGGCTTACCCTGTTAGAGCAAATAATAAATGGTAAAATGTTGGAGTATGGTTTTACAGATGTAAGTCCAATCCATCTAAACCAACAATTATTCACGAGGAAAAATAGACTCAGTCTATCTGAAAATGCGATTGTTGTTCTTAAAAAAAGATACCTTAAAAAGGATAATGATGGAAATGTCATTGAAATACCGGAGCAGATGTTTAGGAGAGTAGCTCACCATATAGCAATGGCTGAAAAAAATTATAAAGGTAAAGATGAAACAGAAAAAATAGAAAAAAAATTCTACGAAATGATGACTGAATTACGATTCCTTCCAAACTCCCCAACCTTAATGAATGCAGGCACTGAATTAGGCCAATTAGCCGCCTGTTTTGTCCTGCCGGTAGAAGATAGCATGGAGGGTATTTTTGATTCCCTGAAACACGCAGCCCTTATACATAAATCCGGCGGAGGAACGGGCTTTGCCTTTTCTCGAATACGAGCAAAAGACAGCAGGGTTGGCACAACAGGAGGGGTAGCCTCAGGCCCAATTTCCTTTATGAGAATATTTAACACTGCTACAGAGCAGGTAAAGCAGGGAGGGACCAGACGAGGGGCCAATATGGCCATATTAAGGGTTGACCACCCAGATATAATGGAGTTTATCTACTGCAAAGATGATGACAGGGAACTCAATAATTTTAATATATCTGTTGCATTAACTAAAAATTTTATAGATGCGTTACATCATGACAAAACCTATTCCCTTATAGACCCTATGAGTAAAAAAAAGATGAGGGAATTAAACGCCGGGGAAGTTTACAATTCAATAATAAAACAGGCATGGAAAAATGGAGACCCTGGCATTATTTTTCTTGACAGAATCAATAAAGATAACCCCACGCCTGAGATAGGTGAAATAGAAAGCACCAATCCATGCGGAGAGCAACCTCTTCTACCTTTTGAGGCATGCAATCTTGGCTCAATAAACCTTTCAAAGTTTGTAATCAATGATGGGGATAAAACAAAAATTGACAAAAAAGCACTGGGAGAAACCGTCGCCCTATCTATAAGGTTTCTGGACAACGCGATAGATATGTCTAACTATCCATTAGATAAAATTAATGAGCTGGCAAAGGGAAATCGAAAGATAGGCTTAGGAGTAATGGGATTTGCTGATATGCTTTATCAGATGGGTGTGCCCTATAACAGCAAGAAGGCCCTTTCAATTGCTGAGGATGTTATGTCTTTTGTTCAGGCACAATCAAGGAAGGTTAGCGCTGAATTAGCAGAAGAAAGGGGTGTATTTAAAAACTTTGATAAAAGCATCTTCAAAGATAAAAGTCCCTGTAGAAATGCCACTACAACTACCATAGCACCAACAGGCACCCTTAGTATTATTGCTGAATGTTCCAGTGGCATTGAACCCTTATTCGGTTTAAGTTTTGTAAGAAATGTTATGGATGGTGATACATTATCGGAGGTAAACCCTCACTTTGAAAGAATCGCACAAGAGAGAGGGTTTCTTTCCAAAGAGCTTATACATAAAATAGCCAAAAAGGGGACTTTGAAAGGTATAGATGAGATACCGGGTGATATTAAAAAAGTCTTTGTAACAGCACACGATATAAGCCCTGAGTGGCATGTAAAGATGCAGGCGGCATTCCAGAAATATACTGAAAATGCTGTATCAAAGACCGTTAACTTACCTCATGACGCCACCCCTAAAGATGTTCTGAATGTTTACAATCTTGCATATGAGCTTGGTTGCAAAGGCGTAACAATTTATAGGAACGGAAGTAAAGATAAACAGGTATTATCCTTTGATAAAAAGGATGAAAAAGATAGTTTTTCCAAGGCCATGAAGGATAGACCTGAAACAGTGCAAGGATTTACTACAAAGATAAAAACAGGGTTAGGCAATCTTTATCTTACTGTCACTGAATTCGATGGGAGACCTTTCGAGGTTTTTGCCTTAATCGGCAAATCTGGAAAATCTACTGCTGCAAAGACAGAGGCCATTGGCAGATTGGTTTCTCTTGCCCTTAGGTCCGGCATAAAGGTTGATCATATTATCGAACAGTTAAAAGGCATAAGCGGGGAGCATCCGCTTTTTCAAAAGGACGGCTTAGTGCTATCAATACCAGATGCCATAGCAAAGGCGTTGGAGAATAAATATTTAAAAGGAAATAAATCCTCAAAGAACGTAAAGTCTCTGGCAATAGAAGTTTGCCCTGAGTGTGGTGAGCCTATTAATTTTGAAGAAGGCTGTATGACGTGCCATTTCTGTGGCTATACCAAATGCAGCTAATTAACTTTTTTTAATTATAAATATGGCACTTTTGCGAGTGATCTTGGCCACTTTTGGAAAAAGATTCATGAAATGCTGAGCGTTAATCCCGCTGAAGC
>CBFDCD010000032.1:0-12511 GCA_965603225.1 uncultured bacterium | reverse complement strand
GAGGAGGTGGTTATTAAAAGCCTCGGCGCAAGCTTAAAGGATGTAAAAGGAATAGCAGGCGGGGCAATCATGGGAGATGGCAGGGTTGGACTTATTCTCGATATTGCAGGTATTTTTGATATTGCTTCAGAGGATTAATAATGGATATTATTGTTGGTGTTGCAGACATGAAAGTCAGCAATGATTCTGAGGTAGTTCTTGCAACATATTCACTCGGTTCATGCATAGGCCTTGCCATATATGATCCCATAGAAAAGATAGCCGGCTTGCTTCATTATATGCTGCCTGAATCAAGCCTTGACAGGGTAAAGGCCAAAGAAAATCCTTCTATGTTTGGTGACACTGGGATCCCCTTGCTCTTTAAAGAGGCATATAAGTTTGGAGCAAAAAAACACAGAATTAAGACTTTAGTTCTTGGTGGGTCTCAAATACTTGATCAAAAGGGACTTTTTAATATAGGGCAGAGAAACTTTACCATGCTTAGAAAAATATTCTGGAAAAATAATGTCATGATTGATTTTCAAGATGTAGGAGGCAATGTTAACAGGACCCTGAAGTTAGAAATTGACAATGGACAGGCCTGGCTAAAGACATCAGGATCAGAGTTTAAAAAAATATGAAAGCGGTAGAAAAAATACTTGAAGAAATTGAAGGGCTACGACCGGTTTCCCATACATGCAACAAGATTATGGAGATGAAAAATAACCCTGACAGCTCATTAAGTGAACTCGTCAATGTTATTGCCTACGATCAAGGTGCAACTGCAAACCTTCTCAAAATATGTAACTCAACGTATTTCGGCCTCGCAAGAAAAGTAACTTCAATCAAGCACGCAGTAGCCTATCTGGGTATAGACAGGGTGATCAACCTGATTGTTATGGAAAGCGCCTCTAATCATTTTAAAAGGGCACAGATAGGATACGATCTTACCGAGGGAGAACTATGGAGATATTCAGTGTCCTCAGCGCTTATTGCCCAAAACTTGGCTGAAAAAAAACAGCGGCACAATAAATCTCTTATATTTACCTCTGCCCTTTTAAAGGATATAGGTAAAATCATCTTGCATACCTATGTACATGATTCATTTGAAGATATAATGGTTATGGTGAAAGAAAAGGGATTGACCTTTATAGAGGCTGAAAAGAAAATAATAGGAATCGACCATGCCGAGTTAGGGGCACGGGTTGCTGAAAAGTGGAACTTTAGCCCTGCCATGGTAAATATTATAAAGAATCATCATTACCCTGAACTGGCTACGCCCGGTGACCTGTCCATACCAATTGTTTATCTTGCCGACTCTATCTGCATGATGATGGGCGTAAGCGTTGGCTCCGACGGTCTTGCATATAGATATCATCAAAATGTTATGGATCAGTTGCATTTCTCAAATATTGATGTACAAAAAACCATTGCTGATTCATGGGAAAGACTTAAAGATGTTGAATCACTCGTTAGTTTAACAGGAGGAAATTAACCCATGGCATTTAATGTTTTAATTGTCGATGATTCCTCTTCCATGAGGGCGGTTATAAAAAAAACAATTAAGGTCTCCGGATTTAATGTAGGCCAGTTTTTGACAGCGGCAGACGGAAGGGATGCCCTGGAAGTGCTTAAGGAGGAGTGGGTCGATCTTGTTTTAACCGATATAAATATGCCGAATATGAATGGGATGGAACTATTAGAAGAAATGAAAGAAGATGAAATATTAAAGACGATCCCAGTAATAATGGTGACAACTGAAGGGAGTGAAACAATTATGCAAAAATCAATGACCCTGGGGGCCAATGGGTTTATAAAAAAACCATTTAAACCTGAAGATATAAGAAATGCATTAAACAGTATAATGGGGGACAATAAAGATGGACAGGAAGATTATCACGGAGAACTTGGAGGAGGCGATTTTTAATGTGCTTGAAACCATGTTTTTTGAGCCGGTACAAATTATTAACAAAGAAATAAGCCTTTTAAACTGGTTTTCTGATAAACAACCGCTGTTTGGGGCAAATCTTGCCTTCAGCGGCCCAATGAAAGGCTTTTTTTATATGTTTGTTCCCAATACCGTAGCTACTGAGATTACAGCCAATTTTTTAGGAATTGATGAGGAAGAAATAGATGATGAACAAAGGATGGATACAGTAAAAGAGGCCCTTAATATGATTGGAGGAAACGTGTTTTCGTTTTTTGACAAAAAAGGCGAGTTTAAATTAGGCATACCGAAATTGATGGGCGAGGAAAAAAATACCTATGAAATGTTAGAGAAAATCAAGGGGGACACTGTCTTTATTGAGTCCATGGATAACCGTCTGGCAGCTGGGGTTGCAATTGAAACCTGAAATTTGTCGGAGCGGAGCGAAGTTCCCGCAGAGTGGGGAAACTTGAAATGTAAATCAGTGATAAAATATTGAAAGAAATCTATGAGTTAAATATGTATAAATTGGCTGAAGGGCTGTCTGATTTGATATGAAATGCCTTTTTTAAGAGTACAAAAAATCAAAGTTTTTTTCTGCCTGATTATCCAGTTTCTATGGAGGGCAAATGTTAAATAAAATAAAGGTTCTCGTGGTTGATGACTCAGCTGTAGTCAGAAAGGTTTTCAGGGAAGAGCTTTCCAGGCAGAAGGATATAGAGGTAGTAGGCACCGCGCCTGATCCATATATAGCAAGAGACAGGATAGTGCAACTTAAACCTGATGTAATTACCCTGGATATTGAAATGCCAAGGATGGATGGAATCACCTTTCTTCGGAAATTGATGAAATACTATCCCCTGCCAGTGATTATAATCAGTTCCCTTACGCCTAAGGGGGGTAAGCTTGCCATGGAGGCCTTGTCAGCCGGTGCGTTAGAGGTTATGTCAAAGCCGTCAGGTTCCTATTCAGTCGGCGAGATGGGTGTGCAACTCATTGACAGGGTGAGGGCCGTTTCAAGAATAAAAGTAGGGCCAGCGACTAAAAAAACACCTGACAGCGCTGCTCAATCTATGCCTGTATCCAAGGCCATGTTAGAGACTACCAACAAGATAATAGCCATTGGCGCATCAACAGGAGGAACAGAGGCGCTAAAGGTTGTTTTAACGAAAATGCCTATCAATGCCCCGGGCATTCTTGTTGTCCAGCATATGCCGGCACACTTTACCAGCTCTTTTGCCGAAAGGCTTGATGATCTTAGCGCCATAACCGTAAAGGAGGCAAAGGATGGGGACTCTCTTGTTAATGGTACTGCCCTTATAGCACCGGGAAACTTTCATATGCTTTTAAAAAGGAGTGGCGCTCGATATTATGTTCAGGTGAAAACCGGGCCATTGGTACACCACCAGAGACCTGCAGCAGACATTCTTTTTCACTCTGTTGCAAATTATGCAGGGAGAAATGCAGTAGGCATAATACTTACAGGCATGGGAGCGGATGGTGCCCTTGGGTTATTGAAAATGAGGGAGGCTGGAGCAAGGACAGTGGCCCAGGATGAGAAAAGTTGTATAGTTTTTGGCATGCCTAAAGAGGCGATAAAGCTGGGTGCAGCCGAACAGGTGGTTCCCCTGGGCAATATTACGCAGACAGCCATTAATCTTGTAGCCCAGGATAGCATATGAAAACTCAGAAGGGAAAGATAAGTCCCTTCCACAATCTGTAGAAATGGCCGGACTATGACACTCGGATATTAAAAAGATACCCCAACCTGAATGCTGGCGAAATATTACGCATTTATAAAGGAGTTAGAATGAAGGATACATTAAAGGGTAAGCTTTCAGACATATTAAAGGGTAAGCTTTCAGATGAAGAGATAGAAGAGATTTCAAATTTTATAAAGGAAAGTTCCCATATTGACGATAATATGTTTTTCAAAAACCTGACCTATGAAGTGTCAGGGGATATAAAGGGTCTGGCATCTCTGCTTATTGATTTTAGGAGGGATTTGCAATCTAAGGTAAATCCCGACCTGACTGATATAGCTACGAAATATATACCACAGGCAGCTGGTCAACTTGAGGGCATAATAGAGACAACTGAAAATGCCGCCAATAAGATTATGGATAATTTGGAAACCTTAGAAGAAAACATGTCCGAGGTAAAGAAAATTGTCACATCTTTTAAAAATGGAAAAATCACTATACTCGGGAAAAGAAAAAAGATTGGGGCTAAATCTATAGAAATACTACTGCCTGTTATTGAAGATGTGGAATCACGCCTTGAAAATAATTTGTCCGTGATATCTGATTCTTTCGTTCAAATGAGTTTTCAGGACTTGACTGGCCAGGGGATAAAGCGTATTATAAAACTCGTTAGCCAGATGGAGGAAAAGCTCAAAAATATGGTAATATCCTTTGGCATTAAAATAGCAGAGAAGGAAAACAATCCCGATATGTCTGCAAAGGAGTTGGAAAGGATTGTAGAGAAAAAGAAATCAGAGCTGTCCGGTCCTCAAAAAAAAGGGAAAGGCCTTGATCAAAAGGGAATAGACGAGCTTTTGGCTAATCTGTAAACAGGGGGATTAAAAATAATATGGATGTAAACATGAATGTTCTGATTGTTGATGACTTTGCCACAATGAGGAGGATTGTAAAAAATATTCTTAGGCAGCTTGGATTTACAAATATAAGCGAGGCAGATGATGGTAAAACAGCACTAAAGGCCCTTAAAAAGAAAAAATATGATTTAATTTTAAGTGACTGGAACATGCCGGGAATGCCCGGAATAGAACTATTAAAGGCCGTTAGGTCAGATGATGAGCTGAAAGATATACCATTTTTAATGGTTACTGCAGAGGCAGAGAAGGAAAATATTGTCGAGGCTGTCAAATTAGGGGTAAGTAACTATATAGTAAAGCCCTTTACAGCGGAGACAATGAGTGAAAAATTAAGGAAGATATTCGGTAGCTGATTTTTCCTTTTTTTCTAAAGAAATTTTAATCATGTACCGAATAAAAATAAGGAATATACCACGTAACGCAGGCGGATGGAATGCCTGCCCGTGCCACGATATTAATTGGGACATACAGGCAGCCTAAACAACCTAAATGCTTACTGTATCAGTGTATTGCCTAACATAATTAATTGTTTATCATTTCTAATTGCCCAATCGAGAGATGGGGCAGATTAACACCAGGGCAAGGAGGATTAAAATGAATATACATGAGATTGACATTTTATTGCAAACAGGGAGTAGAGCCGCCACCAGGCCTCCTAAAGACACCAAAGATAAAGGTTTTGAAAAAATCTTCCACACCACGCTGTCGCAAATAAATGCAACAAACCACCATAAACCATCGGATACTAATTCGGCCATTTTAATGCATGGAGACAAAATTCTATCCCTCTTAGACGATTATGCAGGACATTTGAATGATCCTACAAAAACGCTAAGAGACATTGAGCCATTAGTCGGGGAACTAGAGAAAGAAATTAAGTTTATTGAAGCGGAAACTGCAGAAAAGGGTCAAAACGATGAAGGGCTTCAGGGACTAATTAATGACCTTGTTTTAACGGCAAATGTTAATATATATAAGTTCTACCGTGGTGATTTTGCATAAAAGTATGTATAGTCTTTAAAGGAAAAAGAAGATTTTTACGAAATAATGCTGTGACAGGCGAGCGTGAAAACCATATAAACCAATAATCACCAAATAATAGAAAAGGTATGTCAAGGATATTAGTCGTAGATGATGATCCTGTTATATTGGAGTTAATCGATGAGATACTTAAGGCTCATGGTTATGATGTAGTAACTGCCCCCAACGGCAAGTCAGGCATCAAGGAGTTAGAAAGGGATTTCTTTGATCTTGTGCTTACCGACCTTGTAATGCCTGATATCAACGGAATGGATATCGTTGCCTATGTAACGGAAAAATCACCTAACACAAAATGCATCATTCTTACTGGCTATGGAACGATAAGCAGTTCGGTTGATGCCATGAAAAGGGGAGCATTTGACTATATTTCAAAACCAATGACATCGAGCGAACTTATAGTAGTGATTGAAAAGGCATTGGAATTCAAGAATCTTGAGCAGGAAAATATACTGTTAAAAAAGGAGTTGCGACACACTTATAGGTATAAAAATTTCATCGGGACAAGTCAGGCTATCAATAAAATATTTGATATAATAGAGAAGGTATCTGATACAGACAGCACAATTTTTATAACCGGTGCCAGCGGAACAGGGAAGGAATTAATAGCAAGGGCTATCCATTATAATAGCACTAGGAACAATAAACCGCTCATTGTTATTAATTGTGGCGCTATACCAGAGGAATTGCTTGAAAGCGAATTGTTCGGCCACGAAAGGGGCGCCTTTACCGGCGCGTATAAGTCCAGGATTGGGCGATTTGAGATGGCAAACGGTGGCACCATTTTCCTGGATGAGATAGGTGAGATGAGCCCTTCATTGCAGGTTAAGTTGTTACGGGTTCTACAGGAGCAAAAATTTGAAAGGGTAGGCGGCACCAAAACCATACATGTTGATATACGGGTTATAGCTGCTACTAATAAGAATTTAACCATAGCAATAAATAAGGGAACTTTCAGAGAAGACCTTTACTATAGACTAAATGTTATTCCCATCAAGGTTCCTACCTTGAAGCAGAGAAAATCAGACATCCCATTGCTCATTGATTTCTTTAAAAATAGATTTGCAAAGGATAAAAAATCAAAGATAAGCGGGTTTTCCCCGGAGGCAATGGATGCAATGTTTAACTATGACTGGCCTGGTAACGTGAGAGAGCTTGAAAACGTAATCCAGAGGCTTACAATTCTTTGCGACAATCCCATAGTTGGCTTTAATGATCTTCCGGAACATATCCAGCAAAACAGAAAATCCATTTATCTGGTCGAAGATCATGTTACTGAGGGAGGGCTTAACCTTGATGAGGCTGTGAAGGATTACGAGAAAAAACTTATCCTTGACGCCTTAGAAAAAAGCGATTGGGTAAAGACAAAGGCTGCAAAACTACTTAACATAAACAGGACAACCCTGGTGGAAAAAATTAAGAAACAAAAACTTGCAAAAACAGCCTCTGCATCATCCTGATATAATGTCAAAATAATGACACCAACATGTTTCAAAACGATTCCCGCCAATTCTCAAACATGCGGCATTAAGCAAGGTAAACGGCCGGCATTCCACGTAAAATTATGACAATGGAGTTATTGTAAAAGGATTACGCTCTGCACAAATGAGTTCCATCTGATACGTGTAAGGCAATCTCAAAAAAAGAATCCAGGCCGGTAAAACCACGATTCACGGTAAATAAAACCCCCCATCCGGGCAGGCCTGTGTGTCTGCCCGGATACAGACCTTGCCTAAGTATTATATCATTGGCATAGTAATTGCTGCTAAGATATGCATGAGAGTGTATGCCAATACTTTGCCGGTCCTTATTGTTGCCATTTTTTTAATAATGGCGCCTTACCGCCTTGCTGGATCAGACGCTTATCCTTCATTGGCTTCAGAAAAGGGCCTTATCAGCGAAATTACCTCAATCAATGAAGAACAGACTAAATCAGGAACAACTATAAGCATTGCAGGTAATGGTACTATTCTACAGCATGTTACAGAAACCCATGATTTCCCGCCCATGATTGTAATTGATATCATTGCACCTACCAAATTACTTAAATCACGGACTGTACGGGTAAAAACCCACCTTCTGAAAAAAATAAGGATAGGGTATCATCAAAAAAAAATTCGGATTGTTTTAGATATCAGGGGAAAAGATATACCTCTCTTTACCACAAAGATCATCAACAACCGCTTGACTGTATTCCTCGGAACAGTAGGTCATGAAAAAAAAGAAAGGGATAGCAATGCCATACCTCCACAGACCAGAAAAACCCTATCAAGGCCAGAAATATTGACAGTAATTAAGGCAGATGATGGACAGGCCGATACCGCCCGTTTTAGAAAAGCGGTCAATGCATATAAGGAACAGGACTGGCAAACTGCAACCCATGAACTTAACGAGTTAATAAAGGCCTTCCCGGAAGGAAAATATGCGGAAAATGCCTATTTTCTTTTGGCAAAAGTCTATGACAGCCTGCATCCTCATCCAATGCAGAACCATTTTAAAGAAGTAAAGGATCATTATGACAACGCTGTTAAAAAATTCCCTGAATCCAAATTTGTGCCTGATGCAATCCTTTCAACTGGAAATCTTTATTTTAAGGCGAAAAGCTATCATAGGGCAATGACATTTTATAATCTTATATTAAAGAAGCATAAGTACTCAGATGCAAACCCTAAGGCGTTATTGAAAATAGTTAAAATTATGGACATAAAAAAAAGATACAAAGACGCCATTTCTGGAATAAACTATATAATAAGCAATTACCCGGGTCTTCCTGAGGAAACAGAGGCAAAGATAACTATGGCAAAGATAGCCTATGGGAGAAACAGCTTTCATAAATCCATTAATATCTTAACGGAGCTCATGAAAAAAAATTCTGAGAACCTATACAGATATCCGGAAATTTCCCTCTACCTTGGCTATAATTATTTTCAATTAGGGAAAAGCCTTAAGGCCAGGATTAATCTTTTAAGGTTTTACAATAGCTGCCCTGAAAAAAATAGCCACCTCATACTAACTAAAGTGGGGGATACATACCTTGATGAGGGATCAGTTGGAAATGCAGTGAAATTTTATTATTTAGTTTTAAAGCGTTATCCAAAAACCGAAGGGGCAATTATCAGTAAAATAAGGATAGCAAAACAACAGGAAAAAGGAGACATCGAAAAAAATGTGGTAGAAAAAATTGGTTCTCCAAGAAAGATTTATGAAGACATAATAGGTAACCCCCTTGAAAAGAACCGTGGGAAACCTTTTGAACAGCTTGCAATGCTGAGGCTTGCAAATATCCATGAGAAGGAAAAAGACTATAATGCGAGTCTTGAGTATTTAAAGGGTTTTTTAAAAAAATATCCCAGATCATCATTAAAAACAGAGGCCCAACATAGCTTCAACAATGTGATTGGAAAGATCCTGGACATAGAGATGAAAGCAGGCAGATATTATACTGTCTTGGATATTTATAAAAGAGAAAGTCGTATCATTTTAAAGGCTAATTCGCCTTATGTATTTCTGCCTGTTGCAAGGGCGTTCATGCACCTTTCCTTTGATAGCATGGCAGCGAAGATTTTCAAAATGGCAGATAAATTTTTACCGGACATGGAAAAGCCCTCTGACCTTCTCTATTCCTTAAGTATGGATAGCTTTAAGAAAAAAAATTTTGAAGAGGCCTTCATTTTTCTTAATCTTCTTATAAAAAACCATCCTAATGATCCTTTAACCCCTTACGCATATAAGCTTAAAGGGGAAATTTTTTTCAAACAAAGGAAATTCTTACCCGCAGCGGATTCCTTTGAACGTGCCCTGAAATTTAATCTCAAGCCGTGCGAAAAGGCATTAAATTCGATAAGGAAGATTGATAATAAAAAATTATCATTTTTTCATCAAATCTATCAAGATATTGGGGATCTTTATCTCCAGTTGGGCCATGCAAATAATGCCCTTGCGGCATTCAACCAGGCCCTTGATGTTGAGGAAGCAGAAGAAAACAAAACCTTGCTCAAGATTAAAATAGCCAAGTGCTATAAGATCTTGAATAAAAAAAATAATTACATGCCTATCTATGGAGAAATTGCATCCCTTGAAAATGTATTGTGGAGCAATATAGCCAAATACGAAATGGAAGGCGTAGACTTTGATAATAAAATCATGAAAAAAAATATTAAGTAGAAGGTTTTTAATTTGTAAAACCTAAATGGAATGTATTGATTATGGGACACAAAAAGGTATTGCTGGCAGAAAAAAATTCAAGCGAACTGTCAGCTATGCGTGATATTTTTATTAAATCCGGGCATGAAATAAGTGCAGTGGGAGATGGCCTAACAGCCCTTGAAAAAATTACAAGGGACCATTATGACCTCATTATAACGGCCCTTGACCTGCCTCAAATTAACGGCATTGATCTTTTAAAAAGGATTAAAGAAATAAATAGAGCAACCCCAATTATCCTTATATCGGCTAACGCCAGGGTAAAGGAGGCTGTAAACGCAATGAAGCTTGGGGCATATGATTTTATTTTAAAACCTTTAACCTTTGAAATGATGGAGATTATTATTTCTCAGATTTCTAATGATTTAGGAATAAAAGAAACAGGCAGGAATGGGGCGCGGTTTACCATAATTACAAAAAATTCTGAAATGAAGATGCTCCTCCAGGATGTAAGAAGGATAGCAGACAGTCAGGCATCTGTCTTTATCCATGGAGCATCAGGTACTGGAAAAGAATTATTTGCCAGATACATACATAACAATAGTCAGAGAAAAGATAAACCATTTATAGCTGTTAATTGTAGCGCCTTGCCGGAAAGCCTGCTGGAAAGCGAATTGTTCGGTCATGAAAAGGGGGCATTCACAGGGGCAATAACAAGAAAAAAGGGGAAATTTGAGATTGCCGATCATGGGACCATCCTTTTAGATGAGATAAGCGAGATGGATGTCTCCCTGCAATCCAAGTTGTTAAGGGTTATTCAGGAAAGGGAAATTGACAGGGTTGGAGGCACAGTTCCCATCCCTATGGACGTCAGGATCATTGCTACGACAAACAGGGATGTTAAAAAACAAATTAATGATGGAAAATTTAGGGAGGATTTGTTCTACCGCCTGAATGTTATCCCCTTTCACCTTCCATTGCTCAGGGAAAAGAGGGATGATATACCATTGCTCGCCAATTATTTTATAGAAAAATACAACAAACTGGACAACAGGAATGTCAAAGGATTGACACCAGAGATAACAGATTTGCTTATGGAGATGCCATGGAAAGGCAATGTAAGGGAGCTGGAAAACATAATGGAAAGGGCAGTCCTTATGACCAGGGGGGATATAATAGACGACACATCTCTTTTTACAAATGAGAAAAAGAGGGATGCTGAACAGCCAAATCGTAATTTTATGTCTGCGGTTCCGTTAAAGGAGATGGAAAAAACAGCGATTTTTTATGCCTTAAACCAAACGAATGGAAACAGGACACATGCTGCCGATCTCTTAGGCATTAGCGTACGAACATTAAGAAACAAGCTGAATGAATATAGAAAAAAAATGGAGGGTGATTAAAGAGGCATGTAAATTGCTACTATATTTATTTAGAAAGGTTAATCAAGAAAGGCGGGCAGTTTGGCGATTTTAATCCGCCTGAGCGGACTAACGCTCAGTATTTCATGAATCTTTTTCCAGTGGTCAAAATCGCCCGCAAAAGCCTTATTACGAGTTTGTAAATAAATAAAACTTAAAATCAGCAGGAAAATATCATGGCCGGACAATTTTCATTTAATAAAACATTTTCTTCCTTAGAAAAGGCAATTAATATATCCCAGCAGAGACAAACTAATATAGTAAGCAATATCAGTAACTTAGAAACGCCTAATTATATAGCAAAGGATATTGACTTTAAGTCTGCCATGGCCCAGGCCTTGAAATCAGAGAAAAATATGGGCTTAGCCAGCACAAATCCCAGACATATAGATGGAGTGAAAAATGTTGCCCAAAAGGCAATGTCTTATGAGGAAACGGAAGGATGGAATGGTTTTAACAGTGTTAATATAGACAAGGAAATGAATAAATTAATAGAAAACAATCTTATGCATAGGGCTGCCATTGAGGCCCTTTTAAGAAAAATAACCCTGTTAAAGGATGTAATCAGGGAAGGAGGACAATAAGATGAGCTTTTTGCTACCTCTTGATATAAGCAGCTGCGGCTTAGATACGCAGAGAAAGAGAATGGATATTATTGCCGCCAATCTTGCCAACATAGAAACTACAAGGACCAAGGATGGAGGCCCCTACAGAAGAAAAATGGTTATGATGAGCCCAAAGAAAATGGATGGCTTTGATGAACTGCTTTCATCACATGCAGAGGGCGTTAAGATTGATGATATTGTGGTAGACAAAAGCCCTTTTAAGAAAATCTATAATCCGGGTCATCCTGATGCAAATTCAGAGGGCTATTTACTTAAACCAAATATCGACCTTATAGTGGAGATTACAAACATGCTCATGGCTAGAAGGGTATTTGAGGCAAATATAGCAGCCATAAAAACAACAAAGCAAATGGCGCTTAAGGCCTTTGAGATAGGGAGGTAAAACATGGGAGACCTAAAAATTGAAGGTATACAGCCTGCTCCTTTAGAAAATAATAGAAAGCTGAATAGCAAAGGAACATCAGATTTCTCAAAGATTATAAAGGGTGCAATAAATAATGTGAACAAACTGGAAAGTGATGCAAACAAATCCATTGCCGATCTTCTGCAGGGAAAGGCAAATATTAGCGAGGCAATGATATCCCTGCAAAAGGTCGATTTATCAATGAGGTATCTCATGGCTATACGAAACAAGGCCATGCAGGCCTACAGGGAAATAATCCATATGCAGTTTTAGTTGTTCAGATGGATAGAAAGGCATTGAGACTGAAGTATTAACAAACTCGTAAAAAGTCTTTTGCGAGCGATTTTGGCCGCTTTT
>CBFDCD010000031.1:0-12614 GCA_965603225.1 uncultured bacterium | reverse complement strand
TATAGTTATTCAGGGGACAGAGCTCAGAGATGAGAGCAGGAGAGGAATATGACGATGAAATGGTCTGGAGAGGCTGAAGCGGCAATAAAAAAGATACCTTTTTTTGTCAGGAAAAAGGTGAGGGCAAGGGTAGAGAGAGAGGCAAAGGAGTCGGGCAAACCCAGCGTATCTATTGATGAGGTGAGAGCAACACAGACAAACTTTATTTCTAAGATGGACTCAGAAATAAAGGGATACAATGTGGATACATGTTTTGGCCCAGGTGGATGCCCAAATCGGGCAGTAATTGGTGACAGCCTCATTAAAAAAATAGAAAGACTACTAAAAAACCAGGATCTTGTCGGTTTTTTAAGACAAAGGGTCAATGGAAAGCTAAAATTCCACCATGAATTCCGGATCACCATTGCTGAATGCCCAAATGCCTGTTCCCAGCCTCAGATAAAAGACATAGGTATTATTGGGGCCATAACACCGGAAATTACCGATAAGGACTGCGTCCTTTGTTCCGATTGTGTTGATGCATGTCGGGAAAAGGCGATAACTATAAATATAGATGAAAAAGTACCGAAAATAGACATGGAACTGTGTTTGAAATGTGGAGAATGCGCAAGGGTGTGTCCTTCCGGCACTATTTCCGAGGTTAAAAAAGGGTGGAAGGCATTGCTGGGGGGGAAACTCGGCAGACATCCCACATTAGCCAGAGAACTCCCGGGTATTTATGACGACGACCAGGTTTTGCGCATAATTAAAGACAGCGTTGACTTTTATAAAGAAACTAGCAAAGAGGGAGAACGGTTTGTGGAGATATTTAAAGATAAAGACTGTAAGGTGTTTAAGAACCGTTATTTAATAGGCTGAAAAAAAGGTGTGCTGAAATCTTTGCGTACCATGGCAATCTTTATCACCTGCGGTAAACGAGGGTGGATTTTCTGAAGCGACTGGTGGCCTATCACTCTAAGAGAAGGGCTTGGTGTATCAGCTCAATAAATAGTGGTAACCATTTTTTAACTTGATAACAGTTGCGGGGCGGAAGGGATTTTCTTCTGCTCCTTTTTATTGAGCTGTTACGAGTTCGTCTTAATGAGCAGAATTACCATACCATTGGTGTATACCCATCCTGGATCAGGTCGGAAATCATTTTTCCCACGTACTCAACCTTCACACCGAGTGCGGCTATCTGCTCGCTCGTGCTTTCCCTGTCTGCTAAAAATTTACAGGCAATGGCTGCTTCATTTATTTCTTGGTAGTCCTTAAGGGATTGCTGAAGGCTGAGATCCCTCAGTAGAAGCTTCTCGGCTGGACCAAAGAAGAACAGCTTCATTTCTTCCATCCAATGATTCTTGACCGTGTTAATAGCGTACATCATTCCAGTGAGAGCCTTTTCTGGATCGGATGTGCTAATGATCACTACAAGTTTATCAGTCATCATGCTACCTTCCTTTAATAGATTTTTTTGAACAATTTAAAATTTATAGTCTCTTAACAAATACGTTTGTTTTTCCAGTAACCTCCTCTTTTTTCAAAAGTGATCACAATCCTCTATCACCATTGTTTTCCATAGTATCACAACGTAGCTGTTTTTATCTCCTATAAGGAACAGATACCTCATTCCCAACGGCCTTTCTTTTTTGAATCTGAAACCGCCTTTTTCACAACCGTTGATAATTTTTCCAAGGATAATGGCTTTTCAAACCAGGCCACCAAACCCTGCTCCAATAGCTCTGCTCCTTTTTTATCCAGGGGATAACCACTCATCATCACCATCTTGATTTCAGGGTTTTGGGCCTTTAGTGTATAAAATAACTGCTCTCCTTCCATATCCGGCATAATCATATCTGATAATACCAACACTATTTCATTCTTATTCTTTTGGTAAATCTTTATGGCATCCTGCCCTTTTACCGCTGTTAGCACTTTGTAATTCAGATATTCTAACAACTCTTTGCTTATTTCCATTACTATGGGGTCATCTTCTACCAGCAAAATTTTTTCACCCTGGCCCTGCAACGTTGATGCTGTTTTTTCTATGATTTCTTTCTTTTGTCGTGGCAAAAACGGCAGATAAATGGTGAAGGTTGCTCCCTTCCCTGCCTGGCTGCTTGACGTAATGTGCCCACCATGTTGTTTGACAATCCCGTATACCTGGGACAGCCCCATCCCGGTTCCCTTGCCCACTTCTTTGGTAGTAAAAAAAGGTTCAAAGATATGTGAAAGTATGCTCGGGTCCATTCCCTGGCCGGTGTCCGTGACCGTTATAGCAATCCATTTCCCTGCGATTACTTGGCCGCAACCAACGCAATGTTCTTCCCCTGTACCTTCAATTTGCGATAGTCCTATTTTCAGCTTCCCGCCGTGTGGCATTGCATCTCTGGCATTAACCGCCAGGTTGGTAATCATTTGTCGTATCTGAGTTGCATCTCCCTCTATCATATAATCACCAGGGGCAATATTCAGGCTAATCTGTATATTTTCCGAGATGGTGCGCTCTAAAAATTTGATAAACTCTTTGGTGAAGACGCCCACATCAAACTTCTCTAACCGGCGTATGCTCTTTCTGCTAAAATCCAACAGTTGGTTCACTAAAAAGGCGGCGCGTTGACTTGAGCTTGCAATTTTTTGCAGTTTGGACCGCATCGATTCCGGTGTGTCCGGGGATAATAGCAGCAATTCGGAAAAGCCTAAAATACCAGTCAGGATGTTGTTAAAGTCGTGAGCAATGCCAGCTGCCAACTGTCCTACTACGGCTAATCGTTCCTGCTGCACCATTTATTCTTGCGCCTGTTCCAGCTCTTTCAGCGTCTCTTCCAGCCGTTTATTGCTTTCTTGCAGCTCATCTTCTATCTGCTTCCGTGCAGTGATATCTCTCGATATTCCGCAAAGACCGATAATACTTCCTTGGCTGTCAGTCAGGGGAACTTTAACCACATCAAAAAAGTGAAGTTTTCCCTTAATTGCTTTTGTTGTCTCCCCCTTAAAACGTTCCCCGCCAAATACACGCTTATCAACGTCTCTTATTTCGGCTATCTGATCACGGGAAAGCATCTCATCTGTTTTTCCTAATAACTCAGATTTTGGCAAACCGAATACCCTTCCAAACGCAGGATTTATCAAGGTATATTTATAATCCCTGTCTTTAATGAAAATAACATCTTCGGCAGAATCGACCACAGCCTTAAAGCGTTCTTTTTCATCCAGAAAAGACCGGTTACTCTTTGTTAACAGGTAAAAAAGTAACATTATGATGAAAAAACCTGCTATTGATACGGCAACAGTAACTAAATATTCCACGTAATAGTGGCTAACCGTAGCATCTTCATTGTAGGAAACTATATAGGCGGTTTTTTCCCCTTGTATACTGTTAATGGGAAGAAAGACGATTAGTCGAGGGGCATCAGCTACTTTTTCTTCAACGACAAAAGCGTGATCTGCCTTTAATTTATTGTGAATTTTCGGTTTTATTTTAGCGTTTATTACCCGAAGGTTTTTGTCTGCTTCATAACCCTTTTCATACAGGTACTCATCACTTATGTCACTCTTATTGTAATTAACCTTCTCCTCTCTGAAAACTGTTTTATCAACGACCTGTGATTTAATGATAAAGGCATATTTATTGGGAAACTGGGTTTCCATCCTCTTGTGTATAGACTTGAAACTCATACTGACTTCAACACTACCCAGGTGTTCACTGTTATACAAAATTGGAAATACATTTCTAAAGCCGTTATTTATTCTTCCTTCCTCAAATCCACTAACTTCAACCAACTGAGAATTGGCCTTGTCTACAGAATAACGAATCCCCTTCAGGCTATCACCATATTTTTCCGGCCTGTGAAACCTTAAAAAACTCTCACTATTAGGAAGGTGAAATTGAAATTGTCTCACACCCTGTAATTTTAATAGTTCATAAAGCGGACTGAGCTTGGTAAGGAGTTGACGACGGACTAAATCGCGGGTTCTTTCATTTTTTGAATCAGCCCGCTTGAAAATCTCTAAAATTTCAGGCCTATTCACAAATGATTTAAAAACGATTTTAGCCGTATCACTATTAGAGGAAATGATTACGCCATAGGCGGTCCGTAATTCATCTATTACTTTTGAATAGTATCGCTGCTTTTTTTGCCCATAATTATGGTTAATCCATACAATGGCAGTAACGGAAAAAAGAAGGAAAACAATAAGGTAGATTATGCGAATGGGTTTATCTAAAAGGCTCATTCTTTATATATCTGTTTAAAAGGGCTCACAAAATACTTTTACGAGGCTCTAAGAATTAAGTACACTATACACTAAAACCTTGTTTGTCCGCAATGTCTATTATTCTTCTCATAAAACCACACAATATTCTTCCCTACACGACTCTATGGATACCCATTTAATACTGTAAGGCGGTAAAATGTTTTATACTACTCTATTAAAATTAGGATTTGAGTCTTTTACAAAGCAAGATAAATTCCTCTAACGTATCTCAGTTGAACCCTCCTTCAAAATTACCAGCGATGATGTTCATAGGTTTAATTTTCTTTCCTTCAAAACTGAATTATGATAGTCTTAATAATTTCGAAAAAAGGCAACAACAGTTGATTTGTTTTGGCATACAAGCAGGCGAATCCCCTGGTTAGCTAACAATATTTTTCAGTTTCATACATGTTATTCTCAATGATAGAAGGAGAGGCGGATGACGAAGCGTGCTGACATTAACAAGGTAATTATTATTGGTTCTGGTCCTATTGTAATAGGCCAGGCATGTGAATTTGATTATTCAGGGACCCAGGCATGTAAGGCCCTGCGAAATCTCGGTTATAAGATTGTGCTGGTTAACTCTAATCCTGCGACTATCATGACCGACCCTGGTACAGCGGATGTAACCTACATCGAGCCTCTTACACTTGATTCTATGACAAAGATTATAGAAAAAGAAAGGCCTGATGCCCTTCTGCCGAACCTTGGCGGTCAGTCGGGACTCAATCTTTCCTCAGAGCTTGCCCGCACAGGAGTACTTGAAAAGTACGGGGTCCAGGTCATTGGTGTGCAGGTCGATGCCATTAAGCGCGGCGAAGACCGCCAGGCCTTTAAGGATACCATGAATAGCCTTGGTATTGAAATGCCTCGGAGCGCAATTGCCAACAACTTTGAGGAGGCAGAAAAAATCGTAACAGACATCGGTTTTCCTTGTGTTATCCGCCCTGCCTATACCATGGGAGGAACAGGTGGCGGCTTTGTGTACAACATGGAGGATTTCCGCACCATCGCCATACGTGGTCTTCAGGCAAGCCTTGTTAGTCAGATATTAATCGAGGAATCAGTCCTTGGCTGGGAGGAGCTTGAGCTTGAGGTAGTCCGAGACGCCAAAAATCAGATGATAACCGTTTGCTTCATAGAAAATGTGGATGCCATGGGCGTTCATACGGGAGACTCCTACTGCACGGCACCTATGCTCACAATAGACAAAAAACTCCAGGATCGCCTGCAGAAATACGCATACGACGTTGTAGAGGCCATTGGTGTAATCGGTGGCACCAACATCCAGTTTGCTCATGATCCAAAAACAGGCCGGGTTGTTATCATAGAAATAAACCCCCGGACCTCCCGCTCGTCGGCGCTGGCATCCAAGGCTACGGGTTTTCCAATAGCCTATATATCCTCCCTGCTTGCAGGCGGGCTGTCCATGGATGAAATCCCGTACTGGCGGGATGGCACACTGGAGAAATACACCCCATCAGGAGACTACGTGGTAGTTAAATTTTCCCGCTGGGCATTTGAAAAATTTGAAGGTCTCGAAGACAGGCTCGGCACACAGATGAAATCTGTCGGTGAGGTCATGAGCATAGGCAAAACGTATAAGGAGGCCTTCCAGAAATCAATCCGTTCCAGGGAAGATGGACGCTATGGTCTCGGTTTTGCCAAGGATTACAATGATAGGCCGTTGGAAGATTTAATGACAATGCTGAGTGAGCCATCGAGTGAGCGCCAATTTATCATGTATGAAGCCCTTCGCAAGGAGGCTGACCCTTATGTTCTTTTCGAGAAGACCCATATAAAAATGTGGTTTATTGAGCAGATGAAAGAGCTTGTAGGGCTGGAAGAGAAAATTCTTCAATACAAGGACGGGGAACTGCCGGACGAATTGCTTATTCAGGCTAAAAAAGACGGGTTCGCTGACCGTTATCTATCTCAGGTTCTCTCAGTCCCTGAGAGAGATATTCGTGAAAGGCGTAAAAAATGTGGGATTAGTGAGGGATGGCATCCAGTGCCGGTCAGTGGAGTTGAGAACGCTGCTTACTATTATTCAACCTACAATGCCCCTGATGCAACTGAGGTCTCGCCAAATCATAAAGTAATGGTCCTGGGAGGCGGGCCAAACAGAATCGGCCAAGGAATCGAGTTTGACTACTGTTGTGTTCATGCAGCATTTGCATTGCGGGACGAGGGAATAGAGTCCATAATGGTTAACTGCAATCCCGAGACAGTTTCCACAGACTATGATACGTCCGACAAATTATATTTTGAGCCTTTGACTGTGGAAGATGTACTGAGCATATATGAGAAAGAGAAACCGGATGGGATTATATGTCAATTCGGCGGGCAGACCCCTTTAAATATCGCATCAGAGCTTGAAGTAGCCGGCGTGAAAATTGTCGGCACCTCAGTTGATACAATAGAACTCGCTGAAGACCGGGACCGCTTCCGCCAGAAGATGAGTAAGCTTGGCATACCGCAACCAGAGAGCGGCATGGCCAGCACACTTGATGAGGCAACTGCAATTGCCGATAAGATTGGCTATCCACTGATGGTTCGGCCATCATTTGTGTTGGGAGGACGTGGAATGGAGGTTGTTCATGATGAAAATATGCTCAAGAAATACGTTACAGCGGCTGTCGATGTTTCACCAGAGCGACCGATACTTATAGACAAGTTCCTGGAAAATGCCATTGAGGCGGAGGCAGATGCTATTGCAGACGGAACCGACGCATTTGTTCCAGCTGTTATGGAGCACATTGAACATGCCGGAGTACATTCCGGTGACTCTGCCTGTGTTATCCCTCCAATAAGCATCCCTCCGATGCATATTGAAACTATTATAGAGTATACCCGCAAAATCGCCATAGAATTGAATGTAGTTGGTCTTATGAATATACAGTATGCGATACACAATGATACGGTTTATATTCTGGAGGCCAATCCACGGGCAAGCCGAACAGTACCGCTTGTAAGTAAGGTGTGCGGTATATCAATGGCCCGTGTTGCCACACAGATTATGATGGGGAAAAAACTGAAGGATTTAAACATTAAAAACAGGCCTCTGCCACATTACGGGGTGAAAGAGGCTGTTTTTCCATTTTATTTTTACCCGGAGGTCGATCCTGTTTTAGGGCCGGAGATGAGATCAACCGGAGAGGTGTTAGGAATGTCGGAATCCTTTGGAGTGGCATTCTACAAGGCCCAGGACGCTGCACAGGCCCGCCTGCCCATGTCAGGCAATGTGCTCATAACGGTTGCCGATAAAGATAAACCGGCATTGACTGAGGTTGCAAGGCGTTTCTCTAAACTTGGGTTCAAGATTATGGCCACCAGCGGTACACACGAATTTCTTAGTGAAAACGGCATTGAGTCCGATCATGTAAACAAAATCTACGAAAAGCGTCCGCATATCACGGATATTATAAAAAACGGCGATATCCAGATGGTGGTTAATACACCACGAGGCAAGACAAGCACGGCGAACGATGCATACATACGCAAGTCATCTATTATACACAAGGTTCCTTACGTTACCACAGTGGCAGCCGCATTAGCCGCTGTGAGGGGCATTGAAGCGTTTAAGGCAGACACATCCGAGGTAAAATCGTTGCAGGAGTACCACTCTGAACTTGGTTCCTAAGAAACTTCACAACAAGATATCAGATCAATAATTGGCAGGGGTAATCGCTTGTCTTGATAACAGGAACAGGGCATATCTTCCTTCCCTCCACCCTGGGACACCAGACAGTCGTAGAAAAAGCATTCTGTCCCTTTTTGGTTTATTGTTTTTACAAAAAACTCCATTGAAAATATCACATTCCATTGCCGTTCTTATGAAACGAAATGTAAAATTAGCCCCGACAAATCGGGATTTCTCTCTGAGGCGCAGGCTCTCAGAGCCGGAGGCCGCTACGCTTCAACAATGAGCAATTAAAATAGTCGCTTATGAAACTCTTATGTAACTTATGCGTTTCTTCCATTAATAACACTGTGGCAAAGCGTCGGGGTCAAGCACTCTATAGGAGAATTCGAGATTTAGATTAGTTCATCGGTTCCAGCACGCTGCCCAATGGCGAGGTTCTCTTTCTTCTAAGGGCGGGGCCTCGGTTCTACAACGCTTTGATTCATGCGGGCAGCGGGTCTGCAGTCGACAACCAGGTGGCGGTTCGAGAGGATTTGGCACCTCTCCTGCGTAGGTAATTCGTTTTCGTGCCTTCTGAATCTTAGGGTCCGGCACAGGGACAGCAGAGAGAAGGGCCTCTGTATAGGGATGAATGGGATTGTTATAGATGGCATCCCGATCAGCGATCTCAACGATTTTTCCGGCATACATAATAGCGATACGATGGGAAATATGTCGCACTACCGCGAGATCGTGGGCTATAAAAAAATAGGTTAGCCCTAAGTCCTGTTGCAAATTTTGCATCAGGTTCACTACTTGAGCGCGGATAGACACATCCAGCGCAGATACTGGTTCATCCGCCACAATGAACTCAGGGTTAAGGGCCAATGCCCTGGCAATGCCTACCCGTTGCCGTTGCCCGCCGCTAAACGCGTGGGGGTATCGGCTACCGGCATCAAAGGGCAGTCCGACACATTCTAATAATTCTGCTACTTTGTCCAGGGCCTCTTTGGTGTTTTTTACTATTCCATGGACTAAGAGAGGTTCGGCAACAATATCCACTATCCGCATCCTTGGGTTGAGACTGGCGTAAGGATCCTGAAACACGAGCTGCATGTGACGGCGTAATGGTCTTAGTTCACCGGCATTAATATGTGTGATATCCCTCCCTTGAAAAAAAATACGACCTCCTGCTGCAGGAATTCGCCTTAATATGGCCCTCCCGGTAGTACTTTTTCCAGATCCGGATTCTCCGACCAATCCTAAGGTTTCTCCCGGATAAATCTCAAATGAAACATCTTCTACTGCATGCACTATCAGACGTTTTTGGCCCCAGAATCCACTGTGACCTATGTTAAAATGAACAGTCAGGTTTTCAACCTTAACAAGTGGTTTTTTTACGTTGTTATGGGCCAATTCCATTGATCAGATCTTCCTTTCCAATGCACGCCAGCAAGAGACCTGGCGGTCTTCTTCGTAGTATGTGAGGGAATGCCGTCTGTGAGCACATTCTTCTCGTGCATATTCACAGCGTGCTGCAAAGGCGCATCCTTGGGGCGGATCAATCAGATTGGGAGGAACCCCATCTATGGCAATCATCCTCTCTGTAACCTCGTCAGGCCTGGGAGTGGCCCTTAGAAGACCCTGTGTGTAGGGATGTACAGGCTTTTCAAACAATTTTTCCGCATCTCCGACCTCGATAATCTCTCCTGCATACATGACGGCAATACGGTGACATAACTGGGCGATAACGCCAAGATCATGGGTAATCATTACAACAGAAAGTTTTAGGCGCTCCTGCAAATCCGCCATAAGATCAAGGATCTGGGCCTGAATCGTAACATCAAGAGCTGTTGTAGGTTCATCGGCAATCAGCAGTTCAGGTTCGCAGGCAAGTGCCATTGCAATCATCACCCGCTGTTGCATACCGCCGGAAAATTCATGGGGGTATTGTTTTATCCTCTTTTCAGGGGCACTAATATTGACAAGTTCCAACAATTCAATCGCACGATTTCGCGCCTGTTTTTTTGTCATTCTTAGGTGATGTCGAAG
This sequence comes from uncultured bacterium, assembly GCA_965603225.1. GTDB lineage: Bacteria > Desulfobacterota > DSM-4660 > Desulfatiglandales > B25-G16 > M55B121. Next base: position 2,701 of record CBFDCD010000031.1, on the reverse strand, counting down.
TACCTCCGTGATTTGAGTACCAACAGTAAATACCGGATTAAGAGATGTCATGGGGTCCTGAAAGATCATTGAAATTTCCTTTCCTCTCACCCTGTGAAGGTAGTCTCTCTGACGTGCGCCAAAAAGGGATCGACCCTTCCACTGAATATCTCCGGCCACGATTTCTCCCGGTGAGGTAATAAGTCCCAGCGCTGCCTGAAATGTTACACTTTTTCCTGAACCTGATTCACCCACCAGGCCGAGAGTTTCCCCATGACCTACATGCAAGTTGACGCCTCGAACACCCTGAACAATCCCACTTCGAGTTGTAAAGTGTACCTTTAGGTTTTTAATGCTAAGGAGTGAGTTGCCTGTTAACTCTTTCATGTAGCCAATTTTTTATGTTATTTTCCTATCGGTTATTCTGAAGAACAGCCACGGATTTCTTAGTTTTTTATGAAAACAAATGGTGACGCTTTTTACGTATTGCCATCTGGCGGGCGAACTGCTTTTCCCTTTCCTGGGGGTCTGATATCAAACGCATCCAGCTTGCAACCAGATTAATTGCAACCACTGTAACGGATATGGCAATGCCCGGCATGGTTACCAGCCACCAGGCACGAAAAATATAATCTCTGCCGGTTGCCACATCCAGGCCCCATGACGTGGCCGGCGGCTGAATCCCCAGCCCAAGGAAGGAAAGGGCGGCTTCGGCCAAGACGATTCTTGCAAATTCCAGTATCCCAAGGGTTAATAATGGAGAGGTAAGATTCGGCAGGATATGCCTAAAAATAACGCGCCTTCCGCTGCAACCTACTATTTCCGCAGCTTCTACGTACTCTGTCTGCCGAACCGACAGGACAGCGCTGCGAGTCATTCGGCCATAAACCATCCAGCCATTGATGGACAATACAATAATAACGGTTGTAATGCTTGGCCCTATGACTGCCAAGATTATTAGTGCGAGTAGAAGGCCTGGAAAGGCTACCTGTGTGTCTATCCAACGCATAATAAAGTTATCGGTTCGACCACCGCGATAGCCGGCAAAAAGCCCCATAACAACACCAAATATTCCTGCAGCCATCACAACAACAGTCCCTACCAGAAGAGAAACCCGCGATCCATAAATAACCCTGGAAAGGACATCGCGGCCTAAATGATCAGTTCCTAATAGATGATTCCATGTGCCTTTTTCAATCCAAACCGGCGGTTTCAGGCGAGCTCTCAAGTCCTGTGCCGCCGGGTTATGTGGAGCCAGCAGAGGTGCGGCCAGGGCCACAAACAGAAGTATCGTGAGCATAGCCATTCCAATGAAACCAGGCTTATCCCTCCAGAGCTCAAGACCTATCCCGCGTAACCGCTGCCAAAATTCATGCCTGTGGCCTTCCAGCATTTTTTCAATATTTTTTGGCTTTTCCATATCAAGTCAGCTTCAGCCTTGGATCAATGATTGTATAGACAACATCCATTAAAATATTTATCAGGACTACTATAACGGCGACGGAAAACACAATGGCCTGTAAAAGAATTAAATCTTCCCGTTCTATGGCCTGTATCGCTGTCATGCCCAGCCCCGGCCATGCAAAGACCGTCTCAACAACCACTGAATAACCTGCCACGGCCCTAATCAGCTCCCAACCGCAAAGGGTTACAACAGGAAGGGCTGCATTGCGTAATGCATGCAGGCCAACTACCCTGTAAAAAGGCAGTCCTTTGGCAAACCCAGTCTTAATATATTGCTTGTTAAGCTCATCTATCATGGATGAACGAACAATCATAACCATTCTGGCCAAGGTCGGTAACCCCATTGTAAGGGCAGGGAGAATAATGTGAAAAGGTGTGGCAACCCCTGAGGTAGGCAGCCATCTGAGATGAACAGCAAATACAATGATAAAGAGGAGGCCGAGCCAAAATTGCGGGACTGAGAGACCTATAAGGCTGAAGAATACCGTGCTGCGGTCGGAAACCCCACCTGGCTTTAGAGCGGCTATAATACCAAGGGGGATTGATATGACAAAAGCGAAACCAATCCCCACAAAAGCGAGCAAGAGGGTCAGGGGGAGCTTTTCAAAGACAATTTCCATAACCGGTCTATGCTGCCATAGGGAATTACCAAAATCGAGACGTGCAATATCGCCTATGAATTCTATAAATTGAACCGGAATTGGCCGATCCAGGCCCAGCCCTTTCTCAAAGGCCGCACGCTGCTCAAGTGTAGCCTCCAATGGCAGCATTACCTTTACAGGGTCTCCTATTAAGCGGGTGACAACAAAGACAATGACTGTAACCCCAAAAATGACGATTACACCATACCAGAATCTTTTTATTATATACTTACCCACTTTTTCATTCCCTTTACAAGATACTGAATTTCTAACCCTCAAGGATTGTCGCAGGCCCCTCAACACCCCTTCATAAGAAGATAATTAGCACTGATTAAAAAGATGCCTAAATAAATAGGTGCGAGCAAACAAGTTCAATGATTAGCACTATTCTCCTTTGAAAATCTCCCTTTGACCGTGAGGGTATTCAGCGCTTTATCTTTTGATGGTCCTGCAAAAAGTCCTTTCGCTCCCCCATGATGCCCATTGCGGGATTCATGAAATACTTCGCTAAATTTCAAAAACTCGGCATAGGGCCTCAAACTTGCCCGCCATATTTTTGGAGGGCTTGCCCGCCATTGCTAGCCTATCTCGCTCAGGCAAGGCGGGCGGTCAGTTTG
>CBFDCD010000030.1:0-12843 GCA_965603225.1 uncultured bacterium | reverse complement strand
ACCCCATACAATACAACATTTTCCGGTAAAATCACAGCTGCAGCAACAACCGGCCCAGCCAAAGGGCCTCTTCCCGCCTCATCAACACCGGCTACTAAAGAGTACCCTTCAAGCCTCGCCTGATATTCGTAGGAAAGATTGTTCATGCATAGTTACATCAGGTTCTTCTTTCCTTAAGCCTGGCTGCCTTACCTCTCAATTTGCGCAGATAGTAAAGCCTCGATCTCCTTACCTTGCCTCTGAAGCCCACTTCTACCTTATCTATTGTTGGAGAATGAAGGGGAAAAATCTTTTCCACCCCAACACCATAGGAAATTTTTCTTACAGTGAATGTGGCGCCTGTAGTACCTTTTTTCTTCCTGATCACTACCCCTGCAAATACCTGTATCCTCTCTTTATCGCCTTCCCTTATTCTGCTGTATACCTTAACGCTATCTCCAGCCCTAAAGGGAGGTATGTCTAATCTCATCTGCTCCTTTTCGAGCATTTCTATTTTATTCATTACAAAATTCTCCTTCACTCCAAATTATGTATCTATTTCCCTAAGAATGGTAAACTGGGAGAACAACCGGTCCAAAATTATTGCAGATGCTGCCCTTACAGAAAGGTGGTTGTAATCAGATACCCCAAAAATAGGATCTAAAATATAATCTGATTTTTCTATAATTTCTCTTGATATTCCCCAGGCTGTACCAAACAAAATCATTACCTTTCTGTCAGAGGCCACAATCTGTTTTGCCAACTGATAGTTAATACTCTTGCCTTTGTCTCTTCCTGCGTCAGTGGCTATTAAAATTGGTGTTTCACCTTCATCATCTTCAATCTCTAAAATGGCTGCCTCAAGGGTTGACGCAATTGAGACCAGAGACATTGCCTCTTTTCTATCTTTATTATAACCAGCCCCAAAACCATCTGTCCAATGCCGGCAAATACGTTTTATCAGTTTTTGCTGATCTTCAAGGGGATTGATAATATAAAATCTTTTAGCGCCATACGTCTCGGCACATCGTGCCAAGTCATGGATATCTAAATTTGTTATGGCTGAAGTAATTATCTCTCCATTTTTGTTATACACAGGATAATGAAGCAGCCCAATATAAAAAGGGTATCCTTTCACAGGTTCCAGGTTCACCGTTGAGAGTTACCTTTGTGGTATATACAGGCATGCTCTTATACTGCATACACCTTTTTCACTTTTCCTATCTTACACTTTGCGAATCAATACATCTTTGGTAATTAAGTACATATATACAGGATTAAATACATTTCAAAAACAAGTAAAAAAGGGTATATAAAGTAAGCTAATCCTTTTGTCAACACTCGATCATCAAACACCCTTCAAGGAAAAAAGTTAAATCTATTCTACACAGCAAAGGGTCTTCAGGCCCTCACGATTACCCTGAATTTTCTTCAATTTTTTCCTTGTCTTTCAATTCAGACTTGTTGTGTTCCCGCTTTATTTCTTTCAGAATATTTCTATCTTCCTCATTGAGATATACCATGTCCAATAAATCAGGCCTTCTCTCTAATGTCCTTTTAATAGACTGGATTCTCCTCCAAAGCCGTATCTTTTCATGGTCGCCGGATAATAAAACAGGCGGCACTTCTTGACCATGAAAAATCCTTGGTCTTGTATATTGAGGATATTCCAATAAATTACCCTCAAAGGACTCCTCAACATTGGATCGAGCACCTCCTAACACACCGGGAATCAACCTGCTGATAACCTCTATGACAATCATTGCAGGTATTTCACCACCGGTCAAGATGAAGTCCCCGACAGATATTTCCATATCTGCGTATTCGGTCCTTATCCTTTCATCTACCCCTTCATATCGTCCGCATACTAATGTAACTTGCCTGAGCTTGGCTAACTTCCCGGCTAATACCTGATTAAAGGATTGGCCTTGTGGCGTCATGAATACAATCTTTCTATCATCTTCTACATTTAAAATTGATTTCAAGGCCCTGGAGATTGGGTCAGGTTTCATGACCATGCCATCACCGCCACCAAAAGGCCTGTCATCCGTCATTAAATGAGGTCCCTGGCCAAAATCTCTAATATTAACCAAGTTTATATTTATCTTTTCATCCCTTACCGCCCGCCCTATAATACCATAGTTTATAAACTGACCGAACATCTCCGGAAATATTGAAAGTATATCAAACCTCATCAAATATCCAGCAAGCCCTTTATTGGTGATATAATCATTCTTTTATCACCAATATTTACCTCCTTAACAACCTGATGAGTTGCCGGGATTAAAAATTCCTTTCCCTGGCCTTCTACCACATAAATATCATTGCCACCTGTAGGGAAAATTTTCTTTAGCACCCCTAAATATTGACCTGATATCAAATATACATCCAGGCCTATAAGCTCATACCAGAAAAATTCATCCCCCTCTTCCTTTAATAGGGATTCTTTCCTTATGAGTATCTCGGCCCCTTTATACTTCTCCGCCTGGTCAATTGAATTAATATGGGATAATCTCAGAATGTAGGTTGACCCGTGAGGTTTTAAAGAAACAACCTTCTCTTCAAAAAATTCTTTTTTGTCTGTACTCAAAAACACAGAACCGGTCCGGAAGAATGTTTCTCCAGACTCTGCATAAGAAACAATCTTTAATAGACCGGCCAGCCCGTGTGGGCGGATAACGTGCCCTATAAGAATCAAATCTTTACGGTCTTTTTGACCCAACTATTCTAAAATCTCCAGGACAGATCTCTTCTTTATTTTAGTTGAGGCCGCGCCAAGTATTGTCCTCATTGCTCTCGCTGTTCTGCCTTGCTTTCCAATCACCTTTCCTAAATCTTCCTTGGCAACCCTCAGCTCAATTACAGATGTCTGCTTCCCCTCAAGTTCAGTCACACTGACTTCATCCGGATTATCGACAAGAACTTTGGCAATATATTCTATCAGATCTTTCATCTCCATAGCTCCACCTCAAATTTCTAAAAAATATAGCTTAATCTATTCAGGAGGAAACTGTTTGAGTCTCTTCCCTCCTTAAAAGAGAACTTACTGTTTCAGATATTTTGGCGCCCTTTTGCACCCATTTCTCGACCTTTTCTTTATCAATTTGAGCCTGGCCCTGATCTTGAAATGGATCATAGTATCCCAATACCTCAAGGAATTTTCCATCTCTTGGTGATTCCGAATCAGTGGCAATAACTCGATAAAAAGGTCTTTTCTTTGTCCCTTTCCTTGTTAATCTTATTTTAACTGGCATATTTTTGACTATCACCCTCCTTTTTTATAATTATAGTGTACAATTATTATCCTTTACATTTTCATTACATCAACTAAACACATTATTTTGCTAAAATTATTTACTTTTGTCAATAAGTAATATTGATTGCTGATAAAAAGTCTCATGTATCCGCTTTATGCAGGGCTAATGTATTGCAACAATGTATGATTTTTCCTTGTTACCCCTCAAACTCACTGGCTGAGCAGTTACCATTATTTAAAGTTCAACATAGAAGAGAGGCCCTTCATATTCCCCTTCCTAAACTTCTTCAGCATAGTTTTTGTTTGCGAAAAATTCTTTAGGAGCCTGTTAACATCCTCTACCCTGTTTCCGCTTCCAAGGGCTATCCGTTTCCGCCTGCTCCCATTTATTATCTTGTAATCCTTTCTCTCACCCGGTGTCATTGAGTTTATTATCGCCTCAACCCTCACAAGTTCCCTCTCATCTGTCTGTAACCTGCCGGTCTTCATCATCTTTCCAACGCCTGGTATCATCCCCAAGATCTCTTCCATTGAACCCATCTTCTGGATATAGGAAAGTTGTTTTTTAAAATCCTCAAGATCAAATTCCGCCTTGCCTATTTTCTCTGAAAGTTTAATGGCCTCCTTTTCGTCAAATTCAGACTGGGCCTTATCAATCAATGACAAAACATCTCCCATGCCTAAGATTCTGGAAGACATCCTCTCTGGGTAAAAAGGCTCTAATGCATTAAGCTGTTCTCCTGTTCCTATGAATTTTACAGGTTTATTTGTAACACTCATTATAGAAAGAGCCGCGCCACCCCTTGCGTCACCCTCCATCTTTGTTAAAATAACACCTGTAATATCAATTGCTTCGTTAAACTTTTGAGCCAGATTTACAGCATCTTGTCCCGTCATTGCATCGGCTACAAGAAGCGTCTCCACAGGCTTAACCCTGCCCTTAATTATTGAAAGTTCCTCCATGAGCTCTTTGTCTATGTGGAGCCTTCCTGCAGTATCAATAACCAAAATATCTGATCCGGCTTTTGGCGCAGCCTCCAATGCCTTAACACATATATCTTCGGGCCTGTCAGTGCTTTCAGAGGGATAAACAGGAATACTAATCTCTTGTCCTATTTTCTGGAGCTGCTCTATGGCTGCCGGTCTCTGTGTGTCTATCGGCACTAAATAGGGGTGTCGGCCATTTTTTCTTAAATAATTTGATAACTTACCAGCGGTTGTTGTCTTGCCCGACCCTTGCAGTCCAACAAGCATTAAGCTAACAGGATCTTTACCTGCAATGTTTAAATCCTTTTTCCCTTCCCCCATCAGCTTAATAAGGCCTTCATTAACTATTTTTATAACCTGCTGACCAGGTGAAAGGCTTTCCATAACCTCCTGGCCAAGAGACCTCTCTCTGATTTCCCCTAAAAAGCCCTTAACGACTTTGTAATTGACATCCGCTTCAAGAAGTGCCAGTCGTATCTGTTTTAACGCATCCTGTATATTTTTTTCGCTTAGCCTTCCCTGCCCTTTTAAACCCTTGAAGACCTTAGCGAGTTTTTCAGTTAATAACTCAAACATATCTTATAATCCTGACTGTTTATACACCATATGTTATTGCTTTTTCCCTTCTATGTCAATAGAATCATTTTCACCCACAGGGAAACATCAAAGCCAGCACTTTGGTTAAATTTAATAAATGTGCCATGCTAACATGAAATAGGTGAAACAGGGAAATACAGGATGTCCCTGAATACTCAAAATGAAATATTAGGGTTTAAGTAATTTTTTTCCTGTGCCACCGCACTCCGGGCATATTGCATTGGCATAATCTGCACAGCAACATCCTGGAGAAATCTCTGGTTCACAAGAACAAATTAGACCCGTCCCTAAACAACGTGGGCAGATTTCATGTTCCAGAAGTTTCTGATTTGATGAAGTCTTTGCTGTCTTATATTCTTCCTGTCTCATGCATACACTCTACTTTGACAATTTTTTTAATTTTGCCTGCACTATCCCAATGAAATTTAGGTCCATCCTCTTTGCTTAACAATGGGATTTTTGTCTTAATGGCAGCGTAACGAATACATAACAATTTTAACCCTTCTCCGCAGCATTAGGCTTAAAGATAACAAGTGTTACCTTACATAGCTTAATTTATAAGCAATTTACTATCTTATGTCAATTGACAATTGTAGATAATGATATGCACCTACAGGTTCAGTCTAAGAGATTGTCTCTCAGTATTTATAACAAAATGTTATTATGGCCAACAAAATTCTGGGTCAGAGGTCAGGGTTCAGACATCAGGGGTCAAATGACAATCCATAACGCTCATTGTTGGGGAATAATTCCATTTATCAATAAATGGATAACGCCATTTTGGGATTAATAAAACAGACTTGGAAAAAAGTGTGGATTTTTAAGTAATAACATTATAATAATACACCCAACATTTCCAAAAGATCATGAACTGAATTCAAGTGATTACTGAGCTGATTGCAACAGAACAATAAAAAATTTTACTTAAGGGATGAATAAAAAAACCTCTGAATAAATACAAAAATGCAAAGTCGTATTTTTACGGCTCAGTAAATATCCTATCAGGACTTTAATGCATCTTTATTACTTAGCATTCAATTGCTCTGAATCCGTAAAATTTTTATCAATTACCTACACAGCGAAGAAATTAGCCTTTTCATAAGGCTATTACATTTAAAAAAAATATTAATACTAATTAAAAAAATTACAAATAATGACCTCTAATGAAAAAAAGATAATTATCTTCACCTCTTATTGCCATTTTCTCTCTCATTTTCTTATGCTTATTTTTCCCTCTTTGGTGATCCCCCTTACACATTACTTCAAAATACCCCTTGCGGATGCTTTGTCACTTGGTTTTTTTATGTATCTCTTTTTTGGATTAGGCGCTTTACCTATGGGTATGTTGGCGGATTTGTGGGGATCCAGGAAAATGCTTTTATTGTATCTGCTCGGCACCGGCATATCTTCCCTGTTCGCAGGAATAGCAAAAAATCCAACACACTTAATGATTGGTTTGACATTTGCGGGTATGTTTGCATCTATTTATCACCCTGCGGGTATGGGCCTAATAAGCAAGGGGTGCAGCAGGAGAGGATTTGCATTGGGTATAAATGGAGTTTTTGGAAATATCGGCCTTGGCCTGGCACCAATTGTCACAGGCATTATTACGTATAAATATGGATGGCATGCAATCTATATCTCATTAGGGGTATTTGTATTATTATCAAGCATTTCACTGTTTCTCGTAAATTTTCATGAAACATTAAAACATATAGATAAATCGAAAATCATTGTACACAATAACAAGACCATGCTTTATTTTTCAATACTGTGTATATGCATGATGCTGGCAGGATTCTGTTATCGTGGAACATCTGTTGTTATCCCGACATATTTCGAGCAGACCGTTCCTTTCTTAAATGACCTCATTAATAGCTTTTCTTTTATCAAACTTACTGGCACTAAAACATTGGCCGCCACTATACTTACATCAATCGTTTATTTTGTCGGTATTTTTGGAATGATGGCAGGGGGACGCGTGGCAGATAAAATGGATTTACGCCTTGGGTATTTTTTGTTTCACCTTCTTTCATTGCCGTTTTTAATTCTTATGACCCAGTTCACCAACATTCCACTCTTTATCTTTACCATAGGCTATTTGTTTTTTGCCCTTGGCATGCAACCTATTGAAAATAGCCTTGTTGCCCATCTAACACCGGAAAAAATCCGTTCAACAAGTTATGGTGTAAAATTTATCTTTACATTTGGGATAGGCTCTTTTTCCGTATTTGCGGCAAAAAGTATAGTTATAAATTACAGTATTGTTTATGTGTTCTGGCTTCAGGTTATGGTTATCATTGCGCTCCTTTTAACCATCGCCCTTCTTGCTGCAATGACAAAGAATAAAAGGTTTAGAAATTAATAATAAAAACTGCCCCAGAGATCATGCTCTCAAAATAAGAAAAAGTATATTGATAGAAGTTTTCCCTAATGACATCATATTTTTTAGAGTACTATTAAATTACTTAAAAAGGAGGCTGTTGTGTCAAAAAGAATCAGGTTTCTTTCTGTTGTTTTTATTTTAGCACTACCATTTATTTTCTTATCTATCTCCCACAGCATGCCCCCAAAGCCTGGTCCTCAGTTTGTATGGGCAGAACCATATACCACAGATGGTGGTGTATTTATAAAAGGGCATTGGAAATACACAGGATCTCCTAAAAGAAATAAGGTGTGGGTCATGGGACATCATAACAGTGAAGGAAAATGGATAGTAGGACATTGGAAATTATTAGGACACCCAAGGCCCCATAAAGGGGTACAGTGGAATCCCGGTCATCGAGGTCCACGAGGACGATGGATACCCGGTCACTGGCGATAAGTATCTAAAATTCTGATAGATTAAATCTTAGAGATTGTATATTACATCTCTTAACGAAACGTTATTATAGTTAAAAAAATGAGGCAGGGGAATAGAGATAGGAGGCCAGGAACCAGAATAGAGTATACGGATAAAGCGACTTTTACCATAGATGGATGTAAATGTATCAGTCAGAAATGGTTAATTTTGAACCCATAAACCCTTACAATAAATAAGCCATGGTGTTTAAGGTTAATAAAAATAAATCAATCCTCTTTGCAGCTGACAGTATGCTCGGGAAACTCGCCAGATATCTAAGGATTCTGGGATATGATACTGCTTATCAGTCAAATTACAGGGAAAATGAATTATTAAAGCTTTCTGCAAAGGGCAGGATTATCCTTACAAAAAACCAGAAAACTTTTAGCTCTTATCCTCATGCTATATTAATAGAACATAATACAATAAAAGACCAAATCAAAATGGTTGATAAAGCAATAGGTCTTACAAGGGATCATAACACCTGGCTCAACAGATGTACCCTTTGTAATTCTCTATTATCCAAGGTAGAGGAGGATGAGGCCAGGGAAAATGTACCGGATTTTGTCTTTGCTCATCACCCTAAGAATATTCTTTTTTGCCCGGTCTGTAAAAAATTTTACTGGCCTGGTACTCACAAAGACAATATGATGAAACAACTCAAAGGTTGGGGTTTTTAGATCCTTTTATATCATGGAGCATTTAACACGCCTTTTTATAAATTCATAAATTTATTCTCATAATAAATCCAATAACCCTGAAAAAAATACATTTGCTTGCCTATAATACTTATTTTATCACAGAAAAAACTTGACTATAGCTAATTTTGGTTATATTTCACCTCAAAAACTGAAAACATTTTGTTTCACTTTAACCGTATGAAAACAGTTACCTATTACAAGGAAAAGACTTTTTAAGAGTATACAAGATTATTACAAAAAAATTTGTTGCTGAGTTATTTTCAACAAATATTAAGGCACTTACATGGAAAACAGGTTGGAAAGTAAATTCAGCTGGCTTGCATTAAAGATGATTCCTTATTTGGGAAACATAACCTACAAGCGCCTTATCGAAAAATTCGGCAACCCAGAAAATGTATTCAAAGCGGATTTAAATTATTTAATAATGGTAGAGGGCCTTAGTAAAAATACAGCCTATAAAATCAAAAACAGGGCGTGGGAGGGAAATCCGGAAAAAGAGCTGACATTATTAAAAAAAAATAACTTTCGCCTTATAACCATGTCGGATGAGTCGTATCCGAACGATCTTAGGGAAATTCATGATCCTCCTCCATTACTATACATGAAAGGTAATGAATTACCGTTAGACAAAACAATGATCGCCGTTATAGGGTCAAGGAGGCCAAGCCATTACGGGCTTAAAATTGCTGAAGAAATATGCAGAAATTTAGCCAAAAGTAATGTAACAGTTGTCAGCGGTATGGCCATAGGTATTGATTCTGCATCCCACTGGGGCTCATTAGGGGGAGGAGGCCCTACCGTAGCTGTTTTGGGCTCAGGTATTGATATCATATATCCCCAATCTAATAGAAAACTTTATAACCTTATAGCAGAAAACGGGGCTGTAATTACAGAGTTTCCCTTAGGCACACCGCCCGAGGCAAAAAATTTTCCTATTAGAAACAGAATAATCAGCGGTCTATCCAGGGGGGTTGTGGTTATAGAGGCATCAAGGAAGAGCGGCACCATGATAACAGCATCCCTTGCATTAGAGCAGGGCAGAGAGGTTTTTGCCGTACCTGGGAGCATAGAGTCCTTTAAGAGCGTTGGTACCCATTTTCTCATTAAACAAGGTGCTAAACTGATTGAAAATACCAATGACATACTCGAAGAGCTTGGATTGATTTCCCAGAATTCTAATGTGCTGGAGATCAACGCCAAAACAACCTTGCCCCCTATGAGTGATAATGAGAAAAAAATATATAATTTCCTTGGAAATTACCCTGTTCATATAGACCAGATAGTGAGAAATAGCAAAATCGAACCAGGCCGAATATTAGGTCTTTTAACAGAATTAGAATTAAAGGGCATCATTAAACAATTGCCTGGAAAAATGTTTATACTTTCTTGAAATGCTACATTATTAAACAAATAAAACATGATAGTTTCTAACATAGGAATTTTCAAGAGAACGTCAATATTGGAATGTTGTATTTATCAGGAATTTGTATTATTAAACACAAAACTTCAAGACATAGATTGCCCAAGCTCAGGTGGCAGTCAGACCATCTGACTTTACTCTGGCCAAGAGGGCCAGGTTTTCAATTCAGGAATAGATATGGCCGAAAAAAAAACAAAGAATAGTAACAAATTTTTTAATGCTGAATCAAATACAACAGGTAAGCAATTGGTTATAGTAGAGTCACCTGCAAAGGCACGGACAATTAACAAATACCTTGGGAAAGAATACGTTGTAATGGCATCGGTTGGACATGTGCGGGATCTTCCGGCTAAAAACCCTAAAGGCGATAAAAAACCTGTTCCGGGGATAGATCTTGATGACAATTTTAAGCCAACCTACCAGATTATCAAGGGAAAAGGGAATACAGTTGCAGCACTGAAACAGGCCGCAAAAAAGGCCTCGGGAACATGGCTGGCAACAGACCTTGACCGAGAAGGGGAAGCCATTGCCTGGCACCTTGCCCAGGTACTCCAGATTAAACCGGAAGATGGAAAACGGGTAGTATTCAATGCAATTACAAAGAGGGACATTGAAAAGGCATTTAATAATCCACGGGCAATTGACGTAGATAAAGTTAATGCACAACAGGCACGACGCATCCTTGACCGTATTGTAGGTTATCAGGTTTCTCCACTATTATGGAAAAAGGTCTCTGCAGGTCTTAGCGCCGGTCGTGTTCAGTCAATAGCAGTTAGAATCGTTGTAGAGCGGGAGCGTGAAATTGCAGTCTTTACTCCAGAAGAGTATTGGAAACTCAAAGGCTACTTTACTACAGATTTAGATCATGCGAATACACTTGGAAAACAATGGCGTAATTGGCTGGATGTTTCTACTGAAGATCAAGAAAACAAAAAGTCTGTTTCCCGCACGGTTCATGAAAAAAACAAGTGGCTTATTAAAAATAACTGTTTTGCCGGAGAACTGATTGAAATAAATGGCATTAAGTTCAAGCCAAAAAATAGTAAAGCTATTATGAGCGCCGCGAAACAAGCAGGTTTTATCCTGGATAAGGAAATGAAAACAAAGCATAGTGACCCAAATGGCAAGGTCCGGGAAATAATCCGGTTACAGGGCCACGTCTCAGGGGGACCTCAATGGCATGTAAAATCAATTCAAACTAAACTCACAAGAAGCCACCCATATGCCCCATTCATTACAAGCACTCTTCAGCAAACAGCAGCAAACCAGCTTGGATTTACCGCACAGTCAACCATGCGCACTGCTCAAGAACTGTACGAAGGCGTATCAATAAAGGGTATGGGATCTGTTGGATTAATTACATATATGCGAACTGACTCTACACACCTTTCCATAGAGGCAACCAAAATGGCCAGGGATTATATTGGCAGTCATTTCGGTAACAAATACCTACCTGCCAAGGCAAATCTCTTTTCGTCCACAAATAAATCGGCCCAAGAGGCACATGAGGCAATACACCCTACTGATGTAGAACTTACCCCTGAAATAATTCGATCTTCCTTAGATGAAAGGCAATACAAGCTATATAAAATCATCTGGGAAAGATTTATAGCATGTCAAATGACTGATGCAAAATGGAATTCCACCTCCATAGTAATATCCGGTACTACTGATAAAGTGGAATTGGCGTTTCATGCTAACGGCCGTGTGTTGATCTTCGATGGCTATTATAAGGTACTCGGTGTTCCCAATATCTCAGGAGAAGCAATATTGCCCAATATGACAGAGATGCAGCCTGTAGGGGCAATTGAAATTGATCCTACACAAATCTTTACCTCACCTCCCCCTCGATACACAGAGGCATCACTAATAAAAAAGCTTGAATCAGAGGGAATTGGCAGGCCAAGCACCTATGCACAAATTCTCCATGTCATACAAAATCGAAAATACATAGAGAAATCCGAAAAAAAATTCTATGCAACCGATCTCGGAATGATTGTTACTGATAAACTTATCGAGGCCTTTCCTGATTTAATGCAAATAGGCTACACAAGGGATATGGAGCAGCAACTGGACAGCATTGAGGAAAACCATACAGATTGGGTCCACATGCTTCAGGATTTTTATGGACCGTTCCACAAAAGCCTTGACGCGGCGTATAAAAATATGGGGCATGCCAAAGGTGAAATACAACCTTCTCCTTACACCTGCCCACAATGCGGCAGTCCGGCAGTTTATCGTTTTGGCCGCAACGGTCGATTCCTCAGTTGCTCTAAATACCCGGACTGTAAATTTGCATCTCCGATAGATCGAAATGGTAAACCTGTTTCGCCTGAACAAACGGATATTGCCTGTCCCAAATGCACTGCCCCTATGTTGCTTCGTAAAGGCCGTTTCGGTCCCTTTCTTAGTTGTTCCAATTACCCAGACTGCGACGGCATTCTGAACCTCGATAAAAAAGGTAACCTTAGCCCACCCAAAATTCCACCCTTGCTCACAGACCTTAAATGCCCAAAATGTCAAGCCCCTTTAAATCTTCGCCGTAGTACTCGAGGCCCGTGGTTGAGCTGTTCGAAATTCCCCAAATGTAGAGGGAGAATGGGCTGGTCCCCTCTTGATAAAAAGATAAAGGCAAAATGGGAAAAGGCCCTTGAAGAGCATGAAAATTCCCACCCACAGGTAGTTATATATAAAACAGATGGAACGCTTGCCGGTCAAAATTACAAGCCTCAGCATCAAAGGCCAGACCAAGACAAAAAATAGAAATAAGCTCGTTCAAGAGACATACAGCATACCAAAGGCTTCGCCCATCCCAACAAAATAACGGTTAATAGAGGTTTTCCATGACACATAATGCATGCTTGGATTGATGAGTTATTTTCCTTTGTCTCTATTTTTTTCCTTTCCTTTTTTCTCATCAAAAATGCTTTTGACTTATTTTTCACTTTATAATATGTTGCATTTGTTTGATGTATCGCATTTGTTTAACGTTAATTACAACAAATGCAGGAGACAGTGATGGATTCAGAGAAACGGTTTCAGCACATCGCTGAAAATGTTG
>CBFDCD010000029.1:0-12861 GCA_965603225.1 uncultured bacterium | reverse complement strand
CGAAGTATAAAAATTTTGCGAAAGGTATTTTAAAGGGGATTTTGGAAATTCTTGGAGAGTGATTTATAAAATGCTGAGCGTTAAAGATTTCGAACTGTTTTAAGGTCTTAGTCTGAGATTTTGAAGGTGGTGAGGCGTTAAAGGAGACTTTTTCCAGTTTCGGGTTTTAAAAAAAAGCTTTTTCGACAATGTCAAGTATGTTTTTTTATGCATTGACAACACTTATCAACAAGAATATTTTGTAATTGTTCAAATAAGATAGCCATAGACCTTCAAATAGCCGGACAATCTTTGTTGCACAAGGTAGACGAGGGTGGGCTTTCTGAAGCCTTGACCTCCGGTCCCACTTCCAGCCCGTAGGGCTTACAGGAAGGCTCCCGGTTCGTAGAGTTACAGGTCGGAGAGAGAGTAGGACCTGCGCCACGGAGGGAACTTAAGAAAAGCCAATTTTCGTTAAGACAATATGGGTTATAGAATAACCTCAAAGCAAAATGTAGGGAGGTATATATTCTACATCAGTGTATAGAAATATTGAAATATTTTAAGACTTACTTTTCACTTTTTAAAATTTATCTTAATTCTAATATATAAGGAGAAAGCAAATGAATGCCAATACAAATGAAGACAAGAAAAAGCCTGTAAAGATTCAGGACTTGACATTAAGGGATGGCCATCAATCTCTTTTGGCAACTAGGATGCGGACTGAGGATATGATTCCTGTTGCTGAAAAAATGGATGAAATAGGATTTTGGGCTATGGAAGTATGGGGGGGTGCAACCTTTGATACAATGCACAGGTTTCTCGGTGAAGATCCATGGGAGAGGCCACGGACCCTTAAAAAGTATATAAAGAAAACACCGTTTTCAATGTTGCTTAGAGGGCAAAACCTTGTTGGGTACAGGAACTATGCAGACGATGTTGTAAAGGCATTTGTGGATAAGGCCTCTGAGGTAGGAATAGATGTATTTCGAGTATTTGATGCGCTTAATGATTTTAGGAATTTTCAAACAGCCGTAGAAAGGATAAAGGCCAACGGGAAACACCTCCAGGGCTCCATCTGCTACTCCCTCACGGAACGTCATCTGGGGGGCGATGTTTTTAACTTAGATTACTACATTTCAAAATGCAAGGAGCTTGAAAATATTGGCTCCGACACCATATGCATAAAGGATATGGCCGGCATTGTTTCACCTTACGATATATACAAACTCGTTTCCGAATTAAAAAAAGAGGTTAAAGTCCCCCTCCACTTTCACTCCCACTATACCAGTGGAATGGCATCTATGTCTATTTTAAAGGCTATAGAGGCTGGTGTGGATATTATTGACACATGTCTGGCCCCTTTTGCCATGAGAACATCTCATATGTCTGTAGAACCTCTTGTTGTTGCGCTTCAGGGAACTAAGTGGGATACTGGGTTTGATCTAAATAAGCTTCTTGAGTTAGATACGTACCTTGAGGATATTGCACCGAAATACAGAGATTATCTTGCCACAAACAAGATGGCGGTTATTGATACCGGGGTTCTGGCCCACCAGGTGCCTGGCGGCATGATATCCAATTTGATAAGTCAGCTTAAAGAGGCAAATGCCCTTCATAGACTTCCTGAAGTCCATGCAGAGATACCTATTACGAGAAAGGAATTGGGAACCCCTCCTTTGGTTACACCTACATCACAGATTGTAGGGGTTCAGGCAGTATTAAATGTGCTGTTTGGGAAGTATAAGATGATTACCAACCAGGTAAAGGATTTGGTGTATGGACTCTATGGAGAGACGCCCACAGAGGTTGACCCTGAAGTGCGGAAAAAAGTTCTCAAGGGGTATAAAAGGGGTGATACTCCTATTACAGGCAGGGCTGCAGATTTTCTTGAGCCTGAGCTTGATGAAAACAGGAAAAAAATAGGTGATTTGGCAAAGACAGAGGAGGATCTGCTTACCTATTCCCTGTATCCGACAACAGGTGAACAATTTTTGAAGTGGAAGTATGGCATAGAGGAGAAACCTGACAGTGTAAAACCAAAAACGCTGGAGGACATAAAAAGGGAGGACGAGTTGATTGCCGAGGCAAAGGCAAAGGGTTAAGTAATTAAATATGATAATCTCGTAAAAGATTTTTATGAACGATTTTTGCCATTATTGTAAAATAATTCATGAAATGCTGAGTGTTAAAATAGCCAAACTTTTTCAGGAAGTTAAGAGGAATTTTTTGCGATTAGCAAGGCATTTCATGAATTTTAAAATGGACATCATGAACAAGCAAAAATACTTTTTATCAAATCATCAATTTTTACCATTGCCCCGTTTGAGAAGGGTAAATTATTGCCTCGAAAGGTATAAAGGTAAGGCGATTTAAACCCAGAGCTAAAAATCCTATCCAGAAAAAATACCAACATGGAAGTTATAGATCCCTGTCCGTGAATGTCTGCTCTATGCAAATAGACAGTGACGCACAACAGGCAGGGCGGTTGTCCAAGAGTTGCCCCTCTTAGTGTTCTGTCTGTAAAGATATTAAAAGGACAGGGATCTATATGCTTGTGATAGGCCGCTGGGGCTGACCGAGCAAAAATTTGCCTGTATGAATCCATTCCTTGAGAATTGTGGCAATTTCCTTGGCCCTGGAATAAGATGATATAGGGGCGGTTTGTACCTCCTGACCGTTAAAGTTTATTGACCCGCTTTTCAATTCTGCATAACTTACCTCACCGAGACTTTTTGCCTTTCCCTGTGGATAGTCTCCCCCATAATCGATGATTTGCGTAAATATTTCCTCGTCAGAGACGCTTGTATACTTGGCTATTTCCTCATTAAGAATAGGTATGGGAACACCTATGCCTACAGCCAATGAACACCCGTACCCAAGCATGCTAACACCTGCTAACCATCGGGGCTCCATCTCCTTTAAATTCCCCATCACCATTAATGTTCCTGCAGGCTCTAATGGAACACCATTGTTTCTCCTCTTGGCCGCTGGATTATGTTGAGTACCGTCCCAGGCTATATATCCCTGAGCCCCGCCAAGAAAAATTTTTGTACCCATTCCTATAGTCTGGTAGTAAGGATCATTGAGTAATGGGCTCAACTGGCCGGAGGTAGCGTAATTGATATTTCCCGCTTTTGGTCTAAGCACACCCATATAGGTATACTTTATTTTATCCGTCATGTTCACGGCGCAGTTGTAATTTTGATATGCATTCCTGGGATTGACAAGGACGGCATAGGGTAGATCCTTTAATCTGATTTGTTTATTAATCTCTTTGCATGAATAGCAATCAGTCGTATATGACTTGGCTTTGATTTTTACCTTTTTTCCTGAAACAAGATCATGGATAACATGCCCACCACCATATTTAAATTGGCCTGGGTGAACCTTGTTTAATGGGTCGTCTTCAGTTGGTTCAGCAGCGCCTAAAAAGATGTCGACAGCGGCAAGACCTGCATAGGCAGGTACATCGTTAACCATGACCTGGTTTGCCTTGATAGGTGTTTTGCCTTGCCCAAAATTAATAAATGCCCCGGATGAGCACATTGGGGAAAAGGTTCCGGTTGTTACTACATCAACATCCGCTGCAGCTTTTTCCGGTCCATTTTTCTTTACTATTTCCACCATTTCATCGGCAGTAACTACTAATACCTTGCCATCTTTTATCTTTTTGTTTATTTCTTCGATTGTTTTTTGTATCTTGTTTTTTGCCATAGTATTAATCTCAAAAAAATATAAGAAACTATAAAAAAATATTTCTATCTTTACAAGAAAAAGTTTGTCTTACATGTAACCTTAAATAAAAAAATTGAAAATATGCGACTAAAAAATATAATTTCTGGGTAATTATTCTTCCGCTAAGACACCAAGGCACGAAGATTAGGAAATTATTTTTTGCGATACCTTTTTTGATCGATCAAATTATCTACTGTAGCCGATATATAATAATCCTTTGTAGTTGCCTTCTTTTTCAAAGTAACTTTAATCCGTAGGATTCACCGGAACTAACTGAAATTCCATAATAATCCTCTAAAAGTGTTACAGTATTTCTATAGTGGTTTTTTACTTAAACGGTTAGCCACCTTTCTGTCCAGGTCCCTTATGATTTCTCTTAGGGCCAAGCTTTCCTGTATAGGTCCGGAGTTATTCCAGCCCTTTAAAAGGGCGTCCTTTTTTTTACCCCTAAAATGCTCTATGCTTTCGGAAATTGACTCCCAGGCAAATAATTTTTGTATTATATGGCGCTCTGGTGCGCTTAAATCTCTGTCTGTATCAAAAGATTTTCCCTTTGATGTAGTTATAATCATAACTTAGATCCATTTTAGAAATAGCAAATTATTATTCTTAACGGCCTTGATAGTTCTGTATGAGTTAAAATATACTATCTTGTTTTTTTATGACCAGCTATTTATGAGTGCTGCAATAACCCTATCATCATTCTTGCATTTTTTATGGCCTGACCCTGCCTGTGATTATTGAAGAAAATAAAAATTTTCTCTGTATGTCCTGATAATACATTAATTCGTGGGAGCCATTCTTTAAGCTCATTTTCTGTATACAAATAGTCATATCTTTCTTCTGAATTTCCACTATACCATTTTGCTTGATTTCGTCCATGAAATCTTACATAACCAATACCCGATGTAGCCACTGCGATTGGGGGCAGTAATCCTTTAAGTGAAGGCTCATCTACACATGCAAAAGCGGCATCCATTTCCCTTAATTTTTTATAAACAGAGTCCTTTAACCATTCTCTCTGCCTAAATTCTATACATACAGGAAAGGGCTTAAAGCCATTAATTAGTGATTCTAAATATATCCTTGATTTTGGCGTATAGTGAAATCTCTGGGGGAACTGCAAGAGAACGGCGCCTAATTTGTCATGCTCCCAAAAAGGTAAAATAGAATCCTTAAATTTCGGCAATATAACAGGTATAGATTGATCTGAAATATTGTGGGTAAGCCCACCAAAGGCCTTTATAACAAACTGGAGTTTATGTTCGGATTTTTCTAACATCTGTGTAAAATTAGCAGATTCCGGCATACGATAGTATGAAAAATTTATTTCAACTATATGGAATTCCTTAGAATAGAAGTTCAAAAAATTTGAGGCAGGGAGATGGGGCGGGTAGAATACATTTCGCCAGTCATTATAAGAAAACCCTGATGTCCCGATAAATATCTCTGCCATATTTAAATAAAAAAAGCAATCAATTAAAGATTAGCAAGAAGATAGTGCCTTTATCAAAATATCCCTTATGTCTTTTGGTATATCAATTGCCTTAAATTTTAAAGGATCAGAGACGTTTAGACAGATTCTTTTCTCAAAACCCTCTACCATGAGTTCCCTGTCTTTTGATTTCACTATATCGTGCCTCAATGATATTGTTTTGTCAGAAATATCTTCAATGAAAGTAATGATTTCAATTTGATCGTGGTACCTGCCTGGTGAATGGTATTTACATCCTGTCTCCAGAAGGGCAAAGATGATAGAATTCTCCTTTAATAAATTACCTAAGTTTAACTGAATAGATTGAAAAAACAAATGACCACTTCCGTCTATCCATTCATAGTAGCGAGGATAAAAAACAACACCAAGAGGATCAAGGTCTCCCCACATTATTTGTCGTTTAATGCGATTCTTTTTCATAAATTACATTTCAGTGACTCTGTAACAAATCAGTCAAAGATTGCCTCAGCAAACTCTTTTGAGTTAAATATCTGAAAATCTTCAATACGTTCCCCAGTGCCTATAAAGGATATGGGGATATGGAGTTTATGAGAGATACCAATTACTATACCACCTTTTGCAGTTCCGTCCAATTTAGTAAGTATAATACTTGTCACTCCAAGTTGTTCAGCAAATGAATGTGCTTGGGCAATTGCATTCTGTCCAGTGGTAGCATCAATTACAAGTATTACTTGATGGGGGGCACCGGAAATTATTTGTTCGGCTACCTTCTTAATTTTTTTTAGCTCGGACATCAAGTTTGATTTTGTGTGCAGTCTTCCGGCAGTATCAATAATAATTTTATCCACATCCTTTGCCCTTTTTGAGGATAGGGCATCAAAAACAACAGAGGCAGGATCTGATCCCCTTTTTTGGCTAACCACCTCTAAGCCTATCCTATCCCCCCAGATTTGCAATTGTTCAGTGGCAGCAGCCCTAAATGTGTCTGCTGCAACTAAAATTACCTTTTTTCCCTGTGTTTGAAAATAGTGGGCCATTTTGGCAATTGTAGTGGTCTTTCCTACCCCATTTACCCCTATCAACATTATTACTTCAGGCTTTTTCCCGGCATTATTTTTCATAATAAGTTCAGGAGATTCCCAGTCAATATTTAAAAGTGAGGTAATTTTCCCTTTTAAAATTTCCTTTAATTCTTCTGGACCTTTAACGTGCTGTTCGCTTATATTCTGTCTCAACTCGTCAATCAATTCCTCTGCTGTTTCTATACCCATATCAGATGTGAAAAGAATTTCTTCTATCTCCTCTAATAGCTGTTCATCTACTGCATTTTTCCCGGATAGAGCTGAATTAATTCTGTCTCTTAGTTTCTTCCTTGTTTTAGACAGTTTGTGCCACAGTCCTTCTGATCGGTCTTTGCCTTCTATGGAAACCTGTTTTTTCAATGTTGTTGAACCTTTATCCTATGTGCATAAGTTATTATATGAAAAGTACATTTTTATTTAATGGCTGAGCGAGAAACAGGAATATGGATTTATATAGATTAAATTTGAGAGATTGTCCCCTACAATTTATAACAAACTGTTATTATAGTTCACTAAGATTAGGGTCCAGAGGTCAGGGACCAGAATTCAGAATAGAGCAGAGGAGATCAAATTGAGTGCTATGTTCAAATGTCTCGCTTTATCAGGTTTTGTTTGTTCTTGAAACCTTTTGCCATATTCGAAGGAATAGAAACTGCATCTCTTATCCCTTGTGATGTTAATCCGTAAGGCTCATCCTCAGGTAGCGATTTTGTGTACTGATAAATGTATAAGCCAAATCTATGTTCCTTTTTTTAGACAATTAAGTC
Source organism: uncultured bacterium (assembly GCA_965603225.1). Classification (GTDB taxonomy): domain Bacteria; phylum Desulfobacterota; class DSM-4660; order Desulfatiglandales; family B25-G16; genus M55B121. Next base: position 5,839 of record CBFDCD010000029.1, on the reverse strand, counting down.
TTAAAAATTTTTTGCAGGTTGTTTTTTATTTAAAGTTTACAATGGGAAATTGTACTTGAAGGGATTTTTATCTAAGTAATTATTGCAACCTTATCAAGGTTAAGCATTGCTAAGTGGAAATCAAGAGAAAAACAAAATTACCGGTATTTGTTAAGGTCTACAGAAACTAATTTAGAAATATTATGGCTATCCATAGTCACACCATATAGCTTGTTAGCTACTTCCATAGCCCTTCTGTTGTGGGTTATCATTATCACCTGAGATGATTTTGCAATATCTTTTAACAAATCATTAAATCTGTCTGTATTGGCCTCATCTAATGGTGCATCTGCCTCATCCATTATAATAAATGGACTTGGTTTAATAAGGTAGATGGCAAACAGTAATGCCATAGCTGAAAGGGCCTTTTCACCTCCTGATAAGAGACCCATGTGCATCAATTTTTTACCTGGTGGCTGTACTTTTACTAAAACCCCGCTCTCTAAAGGGAGATTTTCATCCATCAAGCTTAAATATGCCTTACCCCCATTAAAAAGAATCGGAAAAACCTCTTGCAATTTTTCATTGATTTTACCTAACGTTGAGATAAATCTCTGCCTTGAAATTCTGTTAATCCTTCTTATGGAATTATTAAGAGAATCGATAGAGGAAATGAGGTCCTGTTGTTGCCCTGTTATAAATTTATATCTTTCCTCTAAGTTTTCATAGTCATTAATAGCAAGGAGGTTAACATCTCCAATCTTATCTTTAATATCTATATGATGTCTGAGTTTTTGCTCACAAACGGTCTTTGAAAAATCTTCCTCCAAATATTCCTTAAAATCTCTTTGAATATCTATATCTATTTCCCTGCCTGCCTGTGATATGATGCTGTTTATCTGGAAATCTATTTCCGACTGTTTTAACCTTGCCTCATTGATTTCCTCTCTTACCCTCCCTATTTTATCCCTTAGGGAATTTGATTCTTTTTCTTCATCTAGCAACTTATTTTTCAAAATACTGCATTCCTTGTCAAGATCACTAATCTCGTTCTCAAGGGCTTTTTGTTTTTGATAAATAATTTTTAGGTCTTCTTTTTTTTCTCTCTCGCTTCTTAGAGAAACCTCGTGTTGCTCTTTATTTGAATGTATCTCCTCTTCTATCTTCTTGATTCTTGATCCAATCTCACTTATAAATTGGTTGATTCTCTCTTTTTCTCTAAGAAGCCCTTTTTCTTCTTCTGTTTGCTGATTATACCTGAGCATCATTTTAGAGAAATTTTCCTTTCCCTCGTTAAGGGCTATTTCCATCTCTTCAAGGGCATCCTCCTTTTTAGAAACCCTTTGTTGTGTTTCCTCTTTTTCACCGATACATACTGAAAGTCTTTCCTCGATTTTATTAAGGTAAAATCGTCTTTCCTCGCTTTCCTCGCCTAAAGATGTTAGCTGCTCTGCTATGTACTCAGAGTGTTTTATGAGTTGGTCTGAGTCTCTTTCAAGGAGAAAAATATCCTTATCAATGTCCTCAATTTTTTGAGTATACGCTTGCTTATCTTCTTCTGATTTAGTAATAAGGGTGTTTTCCTTTGCTAATTTTAAGGTTAATTCTCTGAGAGATGTTTGAAGTTCGGAAATTATTTTTTCATTATGTTCAATTGCCTTGTTCAATTCATCTGCCATTCTCCTCCTTTTTAGTAAACCTATAGAGTCCTCGCCTAACCCACCTCCAATAATTATTCCTTTTTCATCTACTAAATCACCTTCCGGCGTTACAAGAGTTTGCCTCCCGCCACCATTGTTCCATGAAGATAATGCCTGACTAAGGTTGTCTACCAATGCTGCGTTGCCGAGAAGGGACTCTATCATAGGCCTAAATTTTTCCTGTGCATAAATATGTTTTCTCAACAGTTTAAATCCATTTATCTTCATTTTATCACTTTCAGATACTCTTTCCTTTTCAAACTCTTTAACTGGAAGAAAATGGCTTCTCCCCAAATCCTTTGACCTTAAATACTCAACAGCCTCCTTGCCGTCTTCCTGTTTGGTGACAATTACATATTGAAGTTTTTCTGCTAATACTGCCTCGACAGCTGTCTCAAATTCCGGTTCAGCCTGAATGAAATCTGCCACTACGCCTAAAACCTTATCTTCCTGGGACTTTCCCTTCTGATAGGAATTCATTATTGTCTGAACACCTGACTGATATCCCTCATAGTTTTTAATAAGCTCATTAAGGGTGGACATTTGAGAACGAATTAAAGTTAGGTTTCCCTCTGCTGAAGATTTTTCAGATTCTCTTTTTCTTCTTTCATCTTCTAATATATTTAGTCTTACCCTCCCATCCTGTAAATTCTTCTCAATTGACTGTAATTGGGTAAATATTTCATCTCTTTCCACTCTTTTTTCGTTTATTTCATGGGTAAACTCTTCAATTTTTTCTGAAACCTCCCCTGACTCTACCTCCAGCCTTGTCTTTCTTGCACCCATTTGAGTAATCATCTCAGCGTAATTTGTTATTTCACCTCTAAGTCTTGCCTCGTTATTTGATAGTTCTGTTAAGCTTAGTTTTTCCCCTTTTAACTCATTCTTTGCCTTTTCTAAGGATATTTTTTCTTTCCTAAAGGAAGAATCATAGTTTGAGCGAAGGCCTGAAATTTCCTCTATGGATTTTTGCAGCTCACTGATCCGTAAGTTAATTTTTTGAATTTCAGATTTAAATACTGCTATTTTTTGTTCTATTTCTTTTTTCTCACCGCTTAATCTGGTAATATCCTGACTGAACCTTCCTTGGTCAACCAATAGATGTTTCACTATATCTTCATTTTTTCTACACTCCTCTCTAAGCGAAAAAACTTTTTCTTTCACAGAAGACAAGGCCTTTTCTTTATTTATTAATTTCAAATTAGTTGTCTCAATAACAGTTTCAGATTTAGAGTAAATTTCCTGCAAGCCCTTTTCTTTGCCTGTAATATTTTCAATTATCTCTGATTTCTTTATTTTCTCCGATTGCAATTGATTATAATTGTTGGCATAAAAGACCATCTCCAGCCTATGAATCTCAGAGCTTACCTCTTTAAACCTTATAGCCTTTTTCGCTTGTCTTTTAAGGGAATTCATATCCCTCTTAATTTCACCAAGAATATCCTCTATCCTCCTTAGGTTTTCCCTTGTAAGTGTAATTTTTCTTAAAGATGCCTCCCTTCTTACCTTGTACTTGGTGATTCCAGCCGCCTCTTCTAAAAGGAGTCTTATCTCCTCCGGCTTATATTCTATTATGGAGCTTATCTCTCCCTGTGCAATAATAGAATATGATCTGTTCCCCAGTCCTGTGCCCATAAACAGATCTTGAATGTCCTTTAACCTGCACGCTGACTTATTGATTAAATATTCACTTTCATTAGACCTGTAAAGCCTCCTGGTGACGGATACATCATTGGCGTTATGCAAATCCCCAATATCTTCAAGGGTCAATGTCACCTCTGCCAGACCTAAAGGCTTTAAATTGCCTGTGCCGGAGAAAATAAGATCCTCCATCTGTCGGCCTCGCAACTGTTTAGGGCTTTGTTCCCCCATAACCCAACGTATGGCGTCTATTATATTACTTTTACCACAACCATTAGGTCCGACAAATGCGCTTATCCCTGGTGGGATGTTTATATTGATTTTTTCCATAAAAGACTTGAAGCCCTGGATATAGATATTTTTTATTTTCATCGCATTTTTACCCTATATTTCTCCTATTTATCCTTAGTAACAGATTATATAAAAAGTGTAAAGAAAAAAATACTATATAGTGTATATTTATCTATTTATTTTGGAATATATTGTATATAATGTGAAAATAGGAAAAAGCCTTGACATAATTTTATTTAACTATTTAATATGAATTAATTATCTGTGTAGTTTTAATTTTTCTAAAAGCTGTCGCAGTATTAAGGATGAAGCCAATAAAGGCAATGAAAGGAAGCGAAGTGAAAAATTTTTTTTTCCTTATTTTTATACTGATCTTTTTTTCTCTTTTATGTACATCTTTTGCAAAGTTAAAAGAGAACGACACGCTTTCCATCTCTTTGGTCCAACGGGCTACCGTTAAAAAAATGGAAGATAAGGAAGTAGTCTACGAAAAGTATAATGTAAAAAAGGGAGACCATCTTTGGAAGCTTTTACGTCAGAGGGGATTGTTGCAGAGACCGGATTTCTATGAATTATTATCTTTAATAAAAAGCATGAATGAATCCTTGACAAATCTTGATCTAATTCACCCAGACCAAACTATATTAATCCCGCTTAATATAATACCATTAAAAGGATATAAAGGTAAAAAAAGACCTATGGATGAATTAATGGTGGATACTTCCTCATTAAAGGGCATAAATTTTGAGGATTACAGGGTTAAACCGGGCGAAAACCTGACAATGATAGCCAAAACCAGATATGAAGTACCCATTGGATACCTTTATTCAGGGTATCTTAGTCTAGTCAAGAAATTTAACCCTGCATTAACAAACCCAAACCTTATCTACCCAAATCAGGTTATCAGACTACCGGTCTATTCCCCAGAGATGATCAGGATACCTATTAAGCCTTATGCACAAGGCCCTATTTCGGTAAAGGATGTCGATCAAGAAGACAATTATACCGCAGAATCAAATACGTTAAAAAAACAGCTAAAAGATATATTTAACAGAATGGGAGAAGAGTGGATAGATACAGGTGAGCATTTCATTCCTTTGAAATCAGGTGGTCAAATAAATTTAAAGGCAGATTCTTTCCCTGTCCTGAGCCTAAGCGGAGGAATGAGACTGATTATTGACATAAAAAATGACCTGCCGGAAGATATATCTCAATTAGTCGAGTCAGACTGGGAAGACTATGGAATTATCCATTTAAGTGACAACGATAACCTTGTTACAGCTGTTGATAAGATCCTTGATGCAGGTAAATTTCATAAACTTCTTCGATCCGGTGAAAGACTTGAGATAAAAGATGGCGATATAGTTATTTCCTTGTCTGGCAATTGGGTTATTGTGCCAAGCAAAGAAAAAAAAGATATGCCGGATAAAATAATAGTTCTTACAATCTTAAACAACGAATCTGAGCAAACTTTGCCGATGATACGTACATACCTAAAAAAATTAGAGGTCAAGATAATCGATTATCCATATGTCTCTGATAGTGAGGGAATAGAATGGATGCCATTTGCCAAAAAGAATATTTCAATTGAGAAAAATATGGACTTTCCTTTGCCGTCATTTCTGTTGAAAATGGCAGGACAGCCATTTTCTACCAGGACAAAGATACCCATCTATCAAGGAAAGGCTTCCGAATTTAATATAACTATAGAGGCAGATTTATTTTTTAACAGGAAGCAAAAAGACTGTATAATAGATATTGCAGGTCTGTCGCCTCCTATTAGGTCTTTGCTGGAAAAACACCAATTCCTCGTTCTTTCCATTGCAAAGGAAGAAGAATTACAAAAAATGACAGAGCAAATAATTGGTTTTCTTGGGAAACCATTCCAGTCTAACCCCCATGATTTTCTAGGATCAGCGAGAGACGAGGCAAAAAATATTAAATTTACCATCCAGGGTGTTAGTTTCCAAGACCAAACAGGTAAAAATATTTTTGCAACCGATAAAAGTTTTTCGGAAGAGGTGCGCCTGCTCCTGAATCAAAAGGGGTATACAATTCTTGACTTAAAGCAATTTAAAGAATAAAAAGCTGATTACCACATGGTTATTGTTGATGAAGAATTAATGGTGCTCATTTCATAACAGTGGACAAAATTGCTTACAAGAGAACCTTTACCAGATTGTTATTGTTGTTTAAGGTCGATTACCATTTTTTTATGTGCGGTCATG
>CBFDCD010000028.1:0-13000 GCA_965603225.1 uncultured bacterium | reverse complement strand
AGTACTGAGGAGTATTGAGTAGCTACCAGTGTGGAGAGGCAGGGATGTTTTTTTCTTATCCATCCATTCTGTGGATCCTGCGGGAAGGAGGCATGCTGAACGTATCATTTGCAAAGAAAAAATCCATATTTTGCAATGGGTCTATGATGCAAGTTCTACATTACTTTACAGCCGGTACAAGATTTATTGATTATGTCTGCTGGTATAGAATTATAATTCTTTTGACAATTATGCTCTATATCGTTTATAAATGCATTGTGTTAATTAAAAAATAGTGCAGGGTTAACAAACAAGCCACGAAGGCACACAGAAGGGATATGAATTGCAGACCTTCCTTTTTGTAGATTAAGGGCGGGCATCAAACAGGAAAGAAACTAAAGATAAAAAATTGTCAATCCTGTATGTGTAGTTCATAGAATATTATAATCTTTATGCCGTAGGGTCTTTGAGGCTAAACTCTTAAAAAATTCAATATTTACTTGCAGATAGAGAATGAAAAATAACTCTAAATTCTTGGATCAGTTTTCCCCTTATTTTTTGAAAATTGATGAAGAACTTGGAAAAATATTTGAAACTAACGTATCTTTAATAGAGGAGGTAGGACGACATAGTCTACTTGGGAGTGGAAAAAAGTTAAGACCTCTTTTTTTTATTTTATCATGTCAGCTCTGTAATTACGATGAAGGTGACCTCTATTCACTTTCAACAATATTTGAGTGTGTTCATGTGGCAAGCCTGTTGCATGATGATGTGCTTGATAATGCGTTTATAAGAAGGGGAAAATCATCAGCTAATAAAATTTGGGGGAATTCTGCAGCTGTATTGGTAGGTGATTTTCTTTTCGCAAGGTCCTCCAGAATCGCTATAGATAAACAGCACTTTAAACTTTTAAAGATCATTTCAGATGCAGCTATCAAGATGTCGGAAGGGCAGGCGCTGGAACTTGTCAATATTTATAACCTAAGCATGACAAAAAGAGAGTATTTGGATATAATAACCTGGAAAACAGCAGAGCTTATTTCAGCGGCCTGTACATGCGGAGGAATACTGGCAGGGGAAAAAGAGGAAATTATCCAATCCCTAAAGAGCTTTGGTCTTAATATGGGAATTGCCTTCCAGATCATAGATGATTTATTTGATTACATTTCTACTACGAAAAAAACAGGCAAACCAGCAGGAAATGATATAAGAGAAGGAAAGGTCACTCTTCCATTGATATACTTACTGGTCAATTTGGAGAAAAAAGAAAGGGATAGCCTGCAGGATTTGTTTGAAAGTGCAAAGACATCAAAGAAAAACTATATGAGATTTATAGAGCTTGTTAATAGAAACGGAATTATTAGTAAATGCCTTGAAGAAGCTCAACATTATGCGCAAATGGCAGAAACCAGTCTTGCCGTTTTTCCGGATTCCCAAGCAAAAGAATCGCTTTTGACGTTAAATCGATTTATAGTTGATAGAAACTATTAGATGTTTGGCATTATTGGGATGTTAAAAATTTTCAATCAATTTTTTTCTTCGAGCATTTCACGTAACGTTGCTGTAACCCTTTCAATGAGCTCTGGCATTGATTTTAACTTACACCCTATTGTTGAAATCGGTTTGCCGACTTGAATTGTAATCGGTCCGCTTTTTATCTTAAAATCCCCCTTTTTCATGACATTGTTGCTTCCCTTAATTGCAATTGGCACAATAGGGACGCCGGATGCTATAGCTAATTGAAAGGCACCTTTTTTTAACGGCTGGAGGTTACCGCTCTTGCTTCTTGTCCCTTCAGCAAATATTACTAACGATTTCCCCGCTTGAATCATTGTTACTGCCTGTTTAAAGGTGCGCCTGGCCTTTGAGGGGGAAGAGCGGTCAATGCTTATGTAACCCGCTCTTTTGACCGCCCAGTTAAAAACCGGAAGTTTCATGAGTTCTTTTTTAAGGATGAATTTAAAGTTAACAGGAAGATACGCCAGAAGTGAAAAGATATCAAAATAACTGAGATGGTTTGGAATGTAGATACAGGATTTATCCTTATCCAGCTCATTGAGACCGCCTATCTCGACAGTTACGTTAGTAACCCATAGGATAATCTTTGACCACGGGGCAGCAATATAAAAATGTATTATCTTATCATCTTTTGTGAAAAGGGATAGAAGGATACCAAAGGATGCCCACATAAGGGTATGGACTACCAAAAATATCCAGAATATTATTGATTTTATCATAATGTACTATTTAAAAATAGCTGTGAAGACCTGGAAGATAATTAACCCCAAAATAGGTAAAAAGCACAGAGGCAAATCCGATAATACTCATTATAGCCATTCTTTTGCCCCTCCACCCCCTGACAAACCTTGAATGAAGTATTGTGGCGTAGATCAGCCATGTTATTAAAGACCATGTCTCTTTAGGGTCCCAGCTCCAATATGACCCCCATGCAGAGTAAGCCCAGACAGAGCCTGTGATTATGCCCAGGGTTAAAAAAATAAATCCCATAACAATGCTTTGATAGGAAAGCTCGTCTAAGATATCCTTGCCTGGCAACATCTTGAAAAAAAAGCCTGGACTTGTTGACTTTTCACGCCCCTTGAGAAAGTACATAAGTGCAAGGCCGAATGCAATTGTAAAGGCGGCATATCCTAAAAAACTGGTGATTACATGGCTTATAAGCCAGTTGCTCTGGAGGGCTGGAATCAATGGCTGTATCCGGCTCTTTACGTCTGGTGAAAAAGAGGCGTATGCCATGGCGATAAATGCAAAGGGAATAATAAATGCGCCGAGATTTCTGCTCTTAATCCGCCATTCAATAATTAGATAGAGCAGTACTATAACCCATGCAAAAAATATGAGGGACTCATAAAGATTGGAAAGGGGCGCATGTCCTATCCCCAGGCTGTATGATTCAATCCAGCGCACTATTAGTGCAATGGTTTGGGCAATAAGGCCAAAGAGAGAAAGATACGTTGCAATGATGCCCGGGAGATTTCTCCCTGTAACCATCTTCAGGATATAAAAAATAGATGATACAAAATATATAAAGGTTACCCAGCTGAGTATTACAGTATTGATTATCACGCTTCACCTAATTCGTTTTTTATATTTTTTACTATGTATTCTATCTCACGTTGCAGACCAACCGGGTCTTTGCTGCTTGTACCTGCAACCGATACCTTGATTTTTTCTTCCTTGTCTTCAACCCGGATCCATATCTTTTTATGTGAAGAAAAAAAGGTGATAAAAATTCCAAAGATAATAATCAAAGAACCAGCTGCTACAATAGGAACTCCTGGATCATGACTCAGTTGAATGCCCGTATAATACATATCTTCTATCTTGTTAAGTGTAAAATTATAAGGTTTAAAACGTCCAGGGTCAAATTTAGGAAACTTTTCAAAAACCCCCGGTACAATTGACTTAAGTCTTTTGATATTTTTAAAAACCCAGAAGGTAACATTAGCATCAGGTGTTTGTGCTGTAATGAGAACTGCCGGACCAATATTCATGAAATTTTTTTCAATCTTTTTTATTGCTATTGTTGCATTTTCTTCTTTAAAGTGAAATGTATCCTTGCGTACTGCCGTTAATATAGTAGGCTGCTCATTGCCTTTTTTTACGGTAAGATGCACCTTGCCCCCAGGAATTTTCCCATAACTTGCCTGATAGAATCGTATATCCTGAAAAGTGATTGGATGATTGACAAGCAGAGGCCCCTGATACGCCACCGTGTTATTTTTAATAAAGCTTAAGTTTGATCTGTATTCCTTAGGCATTCCATTACTATAGTATTTAATGGAAAATGTGTTACATTTAACAGTAAAGTCAAATTTTTTAACCTTGTTATGCCGTCGTATGTGTGCGGAGTTGGCGGACTCTCCTTCAGGTATATTCATTACACCCTCAAATCCCATTAAAGATCCGACAATTGCACCTGCAATAATGACTAAAATGCTTGTGTGAATAATATATACACCAAAATGCGAGAAGGCCCCCTTTTCTCCATACAGAAAGGTGATTTCATCTGATTCTTTTTTTCTCACCCTTTTGTATTTTTTTAGTAAAAAATTTTCTATACTCCCTATTACGTGATTTTTCCCCCTTTTTGTTGTTAGAGTCCTGTCTAAAGGAATATTTTCAAAAGGTTTGCTCCTGTCAGGAGAGGGTAGTATGCTGAAACGTTTCCAGGCTGCAGGGGCTTTTTTTAATGAGCACACGATAAGGTTAAGGGACAAAAGAGCCATCAGTATAAGAAACCAAATGGAGTGATACACATCAAATAGCTGAAAAAACCTAAATGTTTTTAAAGCACCAGGGCTAAGTTTTCCCAGAGAGCCAACCCCTGTTCCCTGCGGAATAACTGTTCCTAAAATTGATGCAATTGCGATAATAAGCAAAAGTACAATAGTAAGTTTTAAAGAAGAAAAAAAGGAAATAAAAAGGTTTTTTATTTTAGATACCATCTTAGCCTATCCCTATCTCCTTATCAGTAAGATAACATGCCGGGTCGACTCCCCATATATCTCCGCTAACAGATTCTCCCCTGGCCCGGAAGTTACCTCCGCAAACATCTAACCATTTGCAGCTTGCGCATCTTCCTTTAACATATCTCTTTTTATCTTTCAGTTTTGTGATAAACGGATCTGTCTTGTCAGACCATATTTGACTGAATGGGCGGTGAAGAATATTACCTAAACTGTGCTCTCTCCAGAATTGATCCGCGTACACTTCACCATCCCAGCTTACACAGCCTATCCCGTTACCAGAACTGTTTCCACCGTTCATCTGCACCAGCTGTAAGACCTCGGAGGACCGGGGGTTTTTTTCCTTGAGCATCCTCATATAGAGATACGGTCCGTCTGCATGATTGTCAACGGTTAAGACCTCTTTTATCTTTCCCCTGTCATACATGTCCTTTGTCTTGTCAATGATCAGGTCAACTATTTTCCTGGTTTCTTCATGTGAAAGATCCTGATCTATAAGGTCTGATCCCCGCCCTGAATAAACGAGGTGGTAAAAACATATCCTCTCTATCTCTCTTTCTTCCATTAGATTGAAAATGCCAGGAACCTGAGATATGTTGGACTTGTTCAGGGTGAATCTCAGGCCTACCTTTATTCCTGCATCCCGGCAATTATCTATGCCTTTAAGGGCCATTTTAAAGGCGCCATCCATTCCCCTGAAATGGTCATTGACCTTTTCCAGTCCGTCAAGGCTTATGCCTACATACGATATACCTACCTTTTTTAATTCATTTGCCTTTTTCTTGTCAATGAGGGTGCCATTGGTTGAAATAACCGCCCTCATTCCTTTACCTACGGCGTGGTTGGCCAATTCAATTAAATCAGGTCTCACCAGGGGTTCTCCACCGGAGAACAGGATAACCGGAACCCCGAATGCAGCGAGGTCATCAAGGAGGGTAAATCCTTCCTGTGTTGACAATTCATTTTCATCGCTATGATGAACAGCCCTTGCATAGCAGTGAACACAGTTCAAATTGCACGCCCTTGTTATATTCCAGACTATGACCGGTTTTTTATCAGAGGAGAATTGTAGAAGATGGGCCGGCAGGTTTTTCGATTTTCTTCCGTATCGTATAGGGTCGGAGGCTTCAACTGTCCCACAATATAATTTTGATATGCCTATCATGATTTTCCTTTATTGATAATTAAATATATCTCAATTTTTAGCTAAATAAGTTGCTTATGTATACAACATGGTGTAGTTTTTTTGGATGGAGTATAGGGAGTTTCACTTCTCTGGTCAAGGACAATTTTTGTCTTGGCAGTTATAATTTTATGTCTTATTTTCTGGCATAATCTTTGCTTAATAAACCATAGGTTAAAGATCCTTTAATCAGCTCAAGACATTCGAGGCAAAATTTAATGGATGTATACGTAGCCAGACAACCTATCTTCAGAAGAGATAAGAGGGTTTATGCATATGAACTCCTTTTCAGAGATAACCTCACCAATATTTTTCCTGATATAGATGGAGATTTTGCCACCTCAAAACTTCTTTATAACAGCTTCCTGTCAATCGGCATGGAAAATCTTACTGGAAGAAGAAAGGCATTTATTAATTTTACCGAAGACATGCTGATTGAAAGGGCACCCCTGATGTTTCCCAAGGACAAGATAGTCGTAGAAATACTGGAGGATGTTGAGCCGGAGATAGAGGTAGTCGATGCCTGTCGTGAGATCTCCCAAAAAGGATATGTGTTGGCCATGGATGATTTTATTTACAAATCAGAGTTAGAACCTTTGATTACCTTATCCAATTTAATAAAAATAGATTTCAGATCAACATCTTCTCAAGAAATCGAAGAATATGTCAAAAAATTGTCAGAATATGATGTCCATCTTTTGGCTGAAAAGATAGAGACATATGAAGAATTTACAGCGGCCCTTGGGATGGGCTTTCATTATTTCCAGGGGTATTTTTTCAGTAAGCCTGAGATAATACGTGGAAGGGATATTTCAGCCTCAGAATTGAATATTCTGAATATTATGGTAGAGGCAAATAAGGAGGACATAGATTTTCAAGTTCTTGAAAGGTTGATTGGCCGAGATGTGGCTATATCGTATAAATTGTTTATGTACATCAATTCAACGTATTTCAAAAGAGCGAGCAAAATTTCATCTATTAAACAGGCCATTACATTATTGGGGGAGAAAAGTATCAGACGCTTTCTTTCTATTGTTGCAATGTCAAATTTAACCCAAGGAAAACCTAACGAATTGTTTCGTAGATCAATTATTAGGGCAAAATTATGTGAAATGATTGGAGAGTTATGCAGGTCTCGGGTTTCTTCCTCAGAGCTTTTTGTGACCGGACTTTTTTCATTAATTGATGCTATCATGGATGATTCCATGGAAAATCTAATGAAAAAATTACCCCTTTCAAAAGAGATAAAAAATGTTCTTTTGTATAACAATGGGATATTGAAAAACTATCTCAATCTCGCTGTATGCTACGAAACAGGAGATTGGGAGAGAATACCAGAAGCAACGGTAGCATTAGGTATAAATGAAGAGGGACTTCCTCAATGTTACATGGATTCCCTTAATTGGGCGGATACCCTTATTTAATAAGCCACTCGTCAATCGGTTCCCTATCAAAACAGTATTAACAATTTTGGGCAACTCTTACGGCTTATTGTTTAAATCAGCCAATTACAGATTGAGTCGCGCTGGAATTGAGGGGTTAGGAGACAGGAGTGAGAATATTTAATAGTGTAACTTTGTGCCCTGAGCAGATTTCACTTTGCACCTTTGCCCCTCTGAGCCTGGTTAATTACTGTGAAAAAAAGACTTTTTAATAAAGAATTCAATGACATTTAACGGTTGACTTCAGATAATCGATTGGGTCTGCAAGATGATCGGGCTTTACATCGCTGAATACATTCCCTCCAATATAATCATGTGGCTCTTTTGGTCTTTCATTGTATAATTCAAAGTGAAGCATGCTTTGGTTGTTATTTTTTATAAGCCTTTGAATGTACATGGGGGATTCATCGGTAATCTTGTCCTGGTTTAAAACCGATCCAACCTGAGCAATTGTCTGGCATGATTTTACTGAATCGGAAACATTCAATAAGGTATTGTCTAATTCGGCATATTTACAAATTAATCCGCTGTAATTCATAATAAGGATATAATACGTTATGTTCCAGTAGGGAATCATATCCGGAGATGTAAACATACCGATGTCAATAATTTCACCATCCTCAACAGCTACAACGCTGCTTCCTTTTGGTGCATAAATGTCTATGCCGCAATGATGTCTGTCTCCTCTGTCTTCCCAGAATGTTCCCGAAGAACCTTTTTCTGGTAATGATTTTACATAGCTGTCAGGTACGGGCCAGCATTTCATAAATGTATCTCCATAATAGCTGAAGTGATACTAATCGGGCCTACAGCATTTCAAGTGCACAGGCCATGGAAACTCCTCCTCCACCGCAAAGGGTGGCAAGGCCGAGGGTCTCCCCCCTTTTTTTCATAGCGTAAAGAAGGGTAACCATGATGCGACTTCCAGTAGAACCAACAGGATGACCTAACCCTATTCCTGATCCATTAACATTGGTTATTTCGCGATTCAGGCCCAGTTCCTTTTCACACCCTAAATACTGAGAGGCAAATGCCTCATTGAGTTCAATTAATTCAAAATCTTCTAATTTGATATCAGGGTTTCTGTCGAAGAGGTTTCTGACCGCTGGGACTGGGCTAAGCCCCATAACAGATGGATGACATGCCCCTCTACCCGTTGCACGAATCCGGGCGATAGGCTGAATCCCTAATTCTTTAGCCTTATCCCCTGACATTATTACCATAGCACTTGAACCATCGTTGATTCCTGAGGAGTTGCCTGCGGTTACTTTTCCAGTTTTTGGGATAAATGCAGGCGGCAGTTTGCTTAATTGATCCATGGTAAGGCCAGGCCGGAAATGCTCATCTTTATCAAAGATAATTGGTGGTTTTTTCCTTTGAGGCACCTCTACCGGGACAATTTCTTCCTTGAAATCACCTTCTAATGTCGCCCTTTCAGTGTTATTGTGGCTTCGTAGGGCTGCCTCGTCCATTTCTTCCCTGCTAAGGTTATGCAGCTGTGCAATAAACTCTGCGGTATGTCCCATGATATAGGGTTTGCCCTTGAAGAGCTCCAGGGGAAGCCCATCCTTCACAGGACCTTCCTCCGGATGGGGAATCAGATGGGAACCACAGTGCAGACCATGAATAAGTGAGTCTACAAGTGTCTGGTCCTGGAGTCTGTACCCCCATCGGCCACCCTCAACCGTGTAAGGAGCGCCGGACATATGTTCTACTCCACCGGCCAGTATAATATCGGCCATATCCGCCTGTATCATTGCCATACCTGAAATTACCGCCTCCATTCCAGAGATACATACCCTGTTAACTGTAACCGCCGGAACGCTGTCCGGTATTCCGGCCATAAGGGCTGAGACCCTGGCCACATTGAGGGCATCGGTAGGTTCAAGACAGCATCCAAATCGTACGTCATCAATCATATCGGCCTTAATCCCAGCACGATTTATGGCCTCTTTCATTGCAACGCTTCCAATAACTGCCCCGTTTACATCTCTCAAACTTCCACCAAAGGTACCTATAGCGGTTCGACATGCAGAAACAATAACGACTTCTTTCATAACATCTCCTTTCTGTAGTGATAACGTATTACTATTGATATATTTTTCATAACGTAAGCTCGTTCAATTCTTCGTCTCTAAAATTTCTTTTATTTTTCGGGAAAGGTTTTGCAAGGAAAACGGTTTTTGTATAAAACCGTTACATCCCCGCTTTAGTATTTGTTTTGCCTGGCTTTTAATACTATAGCCGCTTGAAAGCAGCACCTTGGCTTGGCTGTCAATCTCTCGTATTTTATCAAAGGTCGTGCCACCACTCATATCGGGCATAATCATATCCAGTATTACCATATCAATGTGGTCGTGATTTTTTTTGTAAATCGCTACCGCTTCTTTTCCGCCTTTGGCAATAAGGGCCTTATAACCTAATTTTTTAAGGATTTTTTCCCCGATATCTAACACTAATTTTTCATCATCAACAAACAGAATAGTCCCTTCGCCCTTAATGAGATTCAAAGATAAATTGTTTTCCTCTTGTATGATTTGCTTGTCTGATGCAGGGAGATAAATCTCAAAGGTGGTCCCTTTGCCTTTTTCAGATTTAATATCAATGTATCCGCCATACCCCTTTATAATACCATAAACATAGGATAGCCCTAAACCAGTGGCCCTTCCAATACCTTTGGATGTGAAAAAAGGTTCAAAAATATGTTCCAATATTTTTTTGTCAATGCCTGTCCCTGTATCTTTCACCTCTAATAATATATAGCGTTCTGACCTTGCATTATACGATTTTGCTTTAAGGATTTCAGGCGTTACATTCATGGTCTTCAAAAAGAGCTTGCCTCCCTGGGGCATTGCATCTGAGGCATTAATGAAAAGGTTTAAAAGAACCTGTTCAATTTGGTCATTATCTGCCTCTAAGCTAAAAAGATCCTTGGCAAGATCCTGGTGTACCATGATGTCTTTTTTGGTTTCACCAAAGGTAGTGACTGTTTCTTTTATAATTTGATTGAGGTCAATGGATTTTACTCCAAATTGTCCTTTTTGGGCATAACCAAGTAATTGATCCGTTAGTTTGGCCCCCCTATGAGCCAGTTTTTCTATATTGCTTAGTTTTGAAAAAATCGGGTTTTCTTTATCGATATCCATTTTTGCTAATGAGGCATTACCCTGAATGCCCATTAGAAGGTTATTAAAATTGTGTGCAATACCACCGGAAAGAGTACCGAGGGACTCCATTCTTTGTGCATGTAATAGCTGTGCCTCAAGGTTCTTTCTCTCCTCCTCAGCCAAAATCCTCTCTGTGATATCTATTGCAATTCCTGCGATAAAATAGGGCTCACCGTTTTTCAGGATAGGGAATTTCGAGGTGTAATGATACTGTGTGTTTTCTCCAATCTTTACCTTTTCAATTACCCTCAATACACGTTTTTCAGACCTTACTGTTTGATCGCTTTTTTTTAAGCCCTCTGCTTTTTCCGGGGAAAATAAATCATTGTCGGTTTTGCCTATGCGCTCAGAAGGGTCATCACCGAAAAACTGCTT
This sequence comes from uncultured bacterium, assembly GCA_965603225.1. Lineage (GTDB taxonomy): Bacteria > Desulfobacterota > DSM-4660 > Desulfatiglandales > B25-G16 > M55B121. Next base: position 2,364 of record CBFDCD010000028.1, on the reverse strand, counting down.
GCATGCCTTGTTGAAATATATATAACGTCCATCCAAATTTTTCATATATGCTAAGGCTGGAAGACTATTCATAAATGAATTAAACAAATTCTCGCTTTCTTTTTGGGCAACTTCTGCTCGTTTACGCTTAGTGTTGTCATTGCCTATACTTAGAATTTCCCGCAGTTTTCCATGGTTGTCGTAGATGGCCTTGTTTGTCCATGATATCCATACCCTCTCCCCATTTTTTTTTATATTCTCATTTTCAAAGTTAATATATCGATCGGGGTGGCGGAGAAGATCCTTGAGAGTTTCCTTTAAGTCAAGTCCGGCTATATCTGTTTCAGGTGTTATTGTACCTATAAGATTTTTACCGAGCACCTCATATTCTTCATATCCAAAAAAACTCTTTGCAAACTCGTTAATAAACAGGATATTTCCCTCCCTGTCTAATCGGAAAATAATACTATTGGCATGATAGATGAGCTCTCTAAGTTTTTCTTCACTTTCACGAAGGTCTTTTTCTGTTTCACTGAGTTTGCGGTATTTCCTCTCAAGTATCTCTAATTTTTTTTCAAGCTCATTGTAGGTTGGTACCTTTACCATATGGAAAATCTCCTTTGTGCAAAACTTAGGAACAATTCATGAATCAGGGTGCTCGGATTGTCAAATGGTTAGCTATGCATTCATGTAGTAGTGCATAGCAATAAAATAGGAAAAAATTTTAATTATACCCTCTACGTTTTAGTATGTTGACAAGAATTCTTGCCGCAATTACGTCAGAACTCAACAGAGGATAGCGTTTTTATGATTTAAGAGATTATCTAATGATTTAAAGTAGTTCTGATCGATAACAAAAACGGCTTTATGTGTAAAGAGTATAAGGAAATTCATTATTACGTGTCAAGGTCAAAAAAAATATTAAAGAGATTTTTAGTTGGAAACCTATTGTGGGATTTTGTTGAAAATAATGCCCTGAAATTATCGGTTAAAGGTATATTTCAATATTTTTGTTTGACATATGGATTTCTTTCCCATATTCTCCCACAGAATTAGCGCTTAAAAAAGGGTAACTGCATGAGGAAAATAAATATTGTAGGAACAGGTTCTTTTGCACCTAAGAGAGTAGTCCCTAATTCATATTTTGAAAAGATTGTTGATACAACAAACGAATGGATAACAACCCGAACAGGTATTAAAGAGCGCAGGATGATCATGCCTGGAGAGGCCTTAAGTGATCTCGCTACACCAGCTGCCCAGAGTGCACTGGAGATGGCGGGCATTTCACCAGAAGACCTGGACTTAATTATTGTTGGAACGTCAACACCGGATATGCTGAGTCCTTCATCTGCTTGTATAATCCAGCATAAGCTTAAGAATAAAAAGGCGGCAGCCTTTGATGTTAATGCAGCATGCCCGGGTTTCATATATGGGCTGTCAATTGCCGAAAAGTTTATTCAGGATGGATCCCACAACTATGGATTAGTTGTAGGGAGTGAAATTGTTTCAAACCGAATAGACTATGAGGACAGGGGAACATGTGTGCTTTTTGGAGATGGGGCAGGAGCCGTGGTTCTTGGTCCATCTAACGGGAATGGTAATGGAGAAATTTTGTCTTCCCATCTTCACTCAGATGGGAGTCTTTGGGAGCTTCTTAATATACCAGGCGGAGGGTCTCGCAAACCGCCATCATATGATATGTTAGATCAGCGTCTTAATGTGGTGAAGATGAAGGGAAATGAGGTATTCAAATATGCAGTTCGCACTATGGTTGATGTGGCCATTGAGGCCATGGAAAAAAATGGAGTATCCAGCGAGGATATTGACTGGTTTATTCCCCATCAGGCGAACATACGTATTATGGAAACAGTGGCTAAGCGTTTAGGCATACCTATGGAGAAAATGATCGTGACTATCCACAAGTATGGCAATACATCTGCCGCCTCCATCCCAGTGGCCTTAGACGAGAAGGTGCGCTCCGGCGAAATAAAACGAGGGGATCTTATCCTGGTGGCATCATTTGGTGCAGGTTTTGTATGGGGAGCGGTTTTATTCAGATTCTGACCGAACATTTGCTACTTTTACACCCTTCTCTATGTTATATGACCGCAAACATGTCGTGATCATGAGGAACAATTTTTTACTATGTCCATGAGAAATCCTCATCTATAGGGTGCGGACAACCGCAGACTTTGTATTAAGAATAAAAAGAAAAAAATCTGCGTGAATCAGCGAAAATCTGCGGCTTTTTACCTCACTAAATTCATCAAAACTACAGAGTCTGGACATACACCTTTCCAGGGGAAATCGAATCATCGGAGATAATGTTCTTTATCACGGCCTCTGTAATAATCTCTATTTGTTTAATTCCATTCCTTTTATGCC
>CBFDCD010000027.1:0-13098 GCA_965603225.1 uncultured bacterium | reverse complement strand
CAAGGTTCATAAGGGGCAAGTCCGATTGTCTGGAGAACCTTACCTTTCCCATCCTTTGGAGGTTTCCGGGATTCTTGCGAACATGAAAATGGATGAAGTGACCATAGCATCAGGCCTTCTCCACGACACAGTTGAGGACACATTAACCAAGCTATCGGACATTGAATATCTGTTTGGCAAAGAAGTTGAGAGAATAGTAGATGGTGTTACCAAGATAAGCAAGATAGAGTTTGTCAGTAAAGAGGAGCGGCAGGCAGAGAACATAAGAAAGATGATTCTGGCCATGGCTACCGATATCAGGGTACTTCTTGTGAAATTGGCAGACCGATTGCATAATATGCAAACCCTTGGTTACCAAACCCCTGAAAAGCAAGAAAAAATTGCAAGAGAAACCCTCGATATTTATGCGCCCCTTGCCGGGAGGATGGGAATATTTTGGATAAAATCCAGATTGGAAGACCTTTCCCTTTATTACCTTGAGCCAAAAATATATTCGGACATACGGTTGGGCATTGCCCAAAGGAATGAGGGGCAGGAAAAATTTATAAAGGAAATTAAGGATATTTTATCCACAAAATTAAAGGAAGTTGGCATTGATGCAACCATAAAAGGGAGGCACAAACACTTCTTTAGCATTTATCAGAAGATGATGGATCAAAATTTAAATATAAATCAAGTCTATGACCTCATAGCATTCAGGATAATAGTTAATGCCGTAAAGGAGTGCTATGAGGCCTTGGGACTAATTCATTCATTATGGAAACCAGTAACCGGTCGCTTTAAGGATTATATCTCTTTGCCTAAGGCAAATATGTATCAATCTTTACACACCTCTTTGATTACATCCCTCGGGGAAAGAATGGAAATACAAATAAGAACTTGGGATATGGACAAAATAGCAGAAGAGGGAATTGCAGCACACTGGAGGTATAAAGAGGGGAAAACTCCAGAAAAAGGAACAAGCAACCAGTACGCTTGGATTGGAAAATTGCTGGAGTGGCAAAAAAGCCTTGCCGACCCAAGGGAATTTTTAGAAACAGTCAAGCTGGATCTTTTCAGCAACGAGGTATACGTTTTTACACCTGAAGGTGAGGCCAAGGAGTTCCCAAGGGATGCGACACCCGTTGATTTTGCCTACAGCATACATTCAGAGATTGGAGACAGGTGTATAGGTGCCAAGGTGAACGAAAAGATAGTTCCCTTGAATTATCATCTTAAGAATGGAGATATAGTTCGGATCATAACCTCAAAAAACCATAAGCCCAGCAGAGACTGGCTTAATTTTGTTAAAACATCTACTGCAAGGGCAAGGGTTAGGCAATGGATTAAAAAAGAAGAGAGAGAAGAAAGCATAGCCATTGGCAAGAACATCCTGGAAAAGGAGTTAAGAAAATCTCACGTTCATTTATCAAGGCAACCCAATAACGAAAAACTATTAGACGTTGCAGATAAATTTTCACTAAAAACCGTGGATGATTTAATGGCCAGCGTCGGCTATGGAAAAATATCGGCAAAACAGATATTAAACAGACTGTTATTTACAGAGGCGGTAAAAGAGGATAAACCGGAAGGATTTGTCCAGAAGATAGTACATAAGATACAAAGAAAAAAGGAATACAAAGGGATCAAAATTAAGGGAATGAGCGATATACTCATCCGTTTTGGAAAATGCTGCAGTCCCTTGCCAGGAGAAGAAATTGTTGGTTACATTACCCGTGGAAGGGGCGTAACTGTACATCTAAAAAGTTGTAGTTACATTAGAGGGTCTGATCCTGATAGATTAATCGAGGCAGAATGGGAGCATTCAGAAGATGCAAATTATATAGCCAGATTGAGAATTACTAACATCGCTAAAAAGGGTATGCTAACTAATATAAGCGCAATATTTTCCCAAAGTGAGGCAAATATTATAGACGCAGATGTCCATACAACTCTTGACAAAAAGGGCATATCTTCATTCACTATTGAAGTTTCTGACTACACTCAATTAAAGAATATCATTTCAAAGATAAAGAGCATTAAAGAGGTCTTAAAGGTAGAGCGTATCTGAAGAAGCAGTAAGCATTACTGACTATACATTAAGCAGCCATGAGAGACATGTACAAAGCGCTTTATACATACTTATATACCAACCCCAGATCTCAAACACCTTGTGCATACCTTCATTTTTTTCGTCTGACCCCCTATTTTTACCCTCACTGTTTGGAGGTTCACATTCCATCGTCTTTTTGTTTTATTATGAGCATGACTAACATTATTACCTACAGCCGGTTTTTTTCCGCATATTTCACATACCTTAGACATTCTTTTACTTCCTTTTTTAGTTTCACATTTTAGTAGCAGTTCAGTTGCAAAGCCAGCCTTGGCCTCTAACCCATAGAGCTTATGCCTTGGAAAGCGCAATATAATTAGGCTATTTTATATGTACTAATGGTTTTTCAAGTACTTTATATCAAATACCACATTTTCAATATTAGGCTTAGTGGTTTATGCGTCGTAGTTAGGCAGCCAAAAACACTTGAGTAGCTACAATCTTAATCAAACAATACTAAATTGTCAATAGCATCATAAAGATGAGACTATATGCATAACTAATATTTTCATAACGAGGGTGGATTTTTTTTAACTCCCTCTGAACCGCAGGCCGCAACTCGCTTTAAAAAATCCACCCTCGTCTACCCTGGGTGATAACAATTGCTATGGAAAGGCCTCAAAGATGCTTTTCCATTAGTCTGTTTATATAGGCCTTTTCCCACTGTTCTTAACGGATAAAATTATTTCTATTTAGTGACTATATTCATATCACCACACAACTGACTCACCCATCTTTAACAACTCTGATATTAATATATCTACCTCGTTTGTTATTAAATCATACGCATTGCTCAGGGGAGGGCTAAAAATTGTCTCATACTGAGATATTCTTCCTAAGGGTATTTCTTCACCGATCATTAGTATGGTACGTTCACCTATCCTGCTTACTTCCCTTGGGCCAATCATCTGGGCTCCAATTATTGTCTGCCTATCTTTGTCTGCAACCAACTTAACCCAGAAATCTTCTCCATTAAACATTTTTTTTCTGGTAGCCCCTTTACGAGTGGAGGTTAACACCGCACGTCCCTCATCTTTAGCTTCATTTTCCGTCATGCCTACAGACACAACGGTTGTGCCGAAAACCTCTGCCCCAAATGTATTCAATGAGCCAACAAAAGGCACAGTATTTCCAAAATGAATATTTCGACCTATCAACCTGCCATTCCTATTAGAGTGGGTTGCCAGCGTAGTAATGGTCTTTTTCCCGCTTATCATATGCCATCCTTCAATGCAATCACCTGCTGCATATATTGAGGGATCGCTGGTTTGGAGATACCTGTTTACCTCAATCCCACCAGTCTTACCAATTTTCAGTCCTGCCTTTTTTGCTAAATCCACATCTGGAACAACCCCTTTTGCAGCAAAGACCCATTCTGTCTCAAGGATTTCACCATTTGAAAGAAAAAGTCTGATATCGTTTTCACTCGATTCTGCCTTAACAACAGACGTGGAAAAATACAAATTTACGCCTTTATTTTGAATAATAGGTGCAAGTTTTTTACCCATATCAGCATCAAGTTGCTGTGAAAAAAGGTGCTCAGAAGATACTACAATAGAAACCGATGAATAATCATTCTCTAAAAATGTATCCGCCATTTCTAAGCTTATTACCCCACCACCAAGTATTACCGCCCGTTCCCCTTGCTCTATAACCATCTTTAGCCTTTCAGCATACTGAAGCTCTGTGGTAAGATAGTGCACCCTCTTGCCTTCGAGCCCTGGAATAGCCGTAATTTTATTAATGGCACCAGTGTTGATTAATAAAATATCATAGGTTACCTCCTGGCCATCAACATGAATAATCTTTTTCTCTCTATCAATGTATTCAACGTTACTTTGCGTATGAAGCCCTATTTGCTTTTTTTTAAACCAAGGGAGGGGTGCATAAAACATTTCCTCAAAGGATAAAATATCCCTGAGAACAAATGGTTGCTCACATGGTGTATAAGCTGTCTTTTCTCTCCTTGTGTAAATATCAATCTGGGCGCTATTACCTAAAACCCTCAGTGTATTTGCGCTCACTATACACGCACCGCCACCGCCAATCATGACAATTTTCATTTTATCTTCCTTTTGGAGTTGCTTTTTTCCTCACCTCAGGGGTAAGATATACTCCATTATTGTATTGTTGCAAGAAAAAAATGGAGGTACCGTGCCATTAGAATTTAATTCCATGAGCCATGGGCGAATAGCCTTCGGCTTTTTTAATATTGAAACCGATATTCTCCTGATGGAGCAAAGCTTCTTCTTTGCACCTCAATTTTGCAGTATGATTGGCCAAATAGCCAAAAATTCAACTCATAAACCCGGGACAATCAGCTTAGATGCTTACATTATAGATAATCTAATGGACATTGGCAATCTTATGGGGGCAATCAACGGTATTGATCTGCAGGGTTTTATTGGTCAAGTATATAGAAAATTTCCATTCCCGAAAAATCCCGAGGGATTTAAACAGAAGCCATATGGTGCGAAAAACAGGGCCGTAATAGAAAAACTATTTGAACAATGGGCCACGCCTGTTATTATGCCGGTAAAGGTTGAGCCTGAGAAACGTAATATTACGATAGGTGAATATCTGTTTGGCACAAAAGGCTTTCATGATATAATCGCATATGTCTGGCATGGTGGCATGCCTGGTTGGGAGGATGGTATTAGGCCAGGCTATATCATGGAAATTAAAAACATTATAGGCGAAAGCAAATCTCCTCTCTTCAATAATTTTAAGCTGTAAGGCCTTACGTCACGGCAGGCTGTAAAATCATTGTGCTATTACAAAAAAATTATTAGGGTCCAACCTCACCGAAATATCAGGCGTTAGCTTCACTTCATCGTCCTTTAAAAGCTTCAAAAATAGACCCTCTTGTGTTGGTTGTAACTGAATAATGAGGTTGAAAAGGTCATCAAAATTACTGCAAGGAAATGGTATCCCCCTTTCATTAACCTCGTTTATATGCCTGTGAGAGAGTGCAGAGAACCATATTTCTACTTGAAATTCCTTTGCCATTTTTTTAAATTCTTCAAATGCATTTCTGTCTGATTCTTCAAAATCAAAACCATCAATAATAAGGGTGTCAGGCTTAAAGTTTATATCTTCTATCAGGTTTTTCAGGTTTTTGCTTAATCTGTCAAGCCCAAAACTTTCCTTTAAATATGCTAATATAATTCTATTCTTATCCAAAAAAGACCGCGCCTCCTGTTCATCTTTTATATCTAAGGACTTAAAGACATCGAGGCATATAACATTGTAGTAGGAAATAACCTTTTCCGGTGTATCTTTAAGGGAAACATGAACAATTTTTCCTTTTCTAAATAATCTATCAAGTGCAACATGTATTAAGCATGAAGTCTTGCCCACGCCTGCCCTTGATATTACCACACCTAAATTGCCCTTTCCCAATTCCTTATGACTTGATTTTTCCAGTATTTTTAGAGGACTTATCTTTAAATATTTTTCCATTCTTACCCCCTCATTTTTTTATCTTTCTTTGTGTTTCGATATGAGCTCCTCTTCGACTGACTTCGGTACTTTTAAATATTTAGAGAATTCCATTGTAAACTCCGCCTTTCCTTGAGTCAAAGATCTTAAGGTTGTAGCATATCCAAACATCTCCGCTAAGGGAACCTCTGCGTCAACAGTTGTAAAAACCCCATCTTCCGCAGAGCTCATAATCATGCCCCTCCGTTGATTAATAGAAGACATCACATTTCCCTGAAACTCTGAAGGACACTCAACGGATACCTTCATAATCGGCTCTAATATTACAGGCTTTGCTTTTAAATAGGCCTGTTTAAAGGCCCCAACAGCAGCCTGAATAAAGGCCTTTTCAGACGAGTCTACAGTATGATACTGCCCGTCATTCACCGTAATCCTAACCTTAAGCACTGGATACCCTATGAGAATGCCTTTTTTAAGACAGGATTGAAAACCCTTATCAACAGCAGGAATGAATTCCGTAGGAATCGCGCCGCCTTTTATTTGATTAACAAATTCATACGTTCCTTCCTCCAAGGGATCCATAAAACCAGCCACTCTCCCATATTGGCCGGCACCGCCAGTCTGCTTTTTGTGCACATAATTGAATTCTGCCTTCCGTGATATTGCCTCACGGTAGGCAACCTGCGGAATTCCTGTCTGTACTTCCGCGTCAAACTCCCTCTTGATTCTTTCAACATATATTTCAAGATGTAATTCGCCCATACCGGATATAATAGTTTGTCCGGACTCTTCATCTACCCGGGATCTAAAGGTTGGGTCTTCCCGGACAAACCTGTTTAAGGCCTTCGCAACATTATTGTTTGATTTATTATCCTTAGGTGATATTGTAAGGGAAATTACAGGCTCCGGAACAAGCATTGATGTCATGGCATAATTTAGGGAACCGTCGGTAAATGTATCCCCTGAAAAGCAATCAACCCCAAAAAGGGCTACAATATCACCGGCGTTCGCCTTTGAGATTTCTTCCATCTCATCGGCATGTATCCTGGCGAGCCTCCCTACCTTAATCTTGTTTTTGTTCCTCGTGTTCATCAGGTTATCTCCCTTTTTAATAGATCCCTGATATATCCTTAGATAGGTAAGTTGTCCGTAAGGGCTTACCTCTAATTTAAATGCAAGGGCAACTAATGGTGAATCAGGTTTCGAAAAAAGAGTAACCTCTTTTTCTTCCTGGTCCATGTCCAAGGCCCGGTTTTCTATATCCATAGGTGATGGAAGATAATTTATAACAGAATCCAGCAAAGGCTGAACGCCTATATTTTTATAGGCTGAACCAATAAAAACAGGGGTTAATTCCCTTGAAACCGTACCCTTTCTTAAGGCCTCATGTATTAACTCCTCGGTTACTCTGTCTTCAAGAATTGCCTCCATTAATTCATCGGAAAACATAGATGCAGCATCCAGCAATTCCTCTCTCTTATTCGTAGCCTCATCAAGAAGAGAAGGGGGAATATCTTCAGTTTTAACCTTTTCACCAAATGGTTCTTCAAAGTAAACAGCTTTCATGCCTATTAGGTCTATAACACCAGAAAAATTTCCCTCCAACCCAATAGGTATTTGCATGAGCACAGCATTATGGTTCAACCTCTTACGCAGCTGGTCTACAACCCGATAGGGATCGCTGCCCGATCGATCACATTTATTTATAAAGGCCACCCGAGGAACCTTATTTCTTTTCATCTGGCGGTCTACTGTAATAGACTGCGATTGCACGCCTCCTACGGCGCAGAGCACTAAAATAGAGCCGTCGAGAACTCGCAAGGCACGCTCAACCTCTATGGTAAAGTCAACATGCCCTGGCGTATCAATAATATTAATATTATACCCATTCCATTCACAGTATGTTGCAGCAGAGGAAATCGTAATCCCTCTTTCCTTTTCAAGTTCCATGGAATCCATTTTTGCGCCGACTCCATCCTTGCCCCTTACCTCGTGAACAGCAAATATCCTTTTTGTGTAGAAAAGTATTCTTTCTGTTAGGGTAGTCTTGCCTGAATCAATATGCGCGCTGATACCTATATTTCGTAAATATTTAGTATCACTAATCATTAACATCTCCTTATATTTTAATGTCTCACTTGTCTTCTATTCAAATTACAACACAGAATTGTAAAAATAAAAAGTATTCCTCATACAACTTATTGACTAACATAGCAAGAAAGAATTTATCTTTTTTATATTTTTAACAGTTTACCTTAAGGAGTTTGATAATGGAATCTTTTTCGTCAAATTTTCGAAAAACAGTAAAGGCAGTATATGATCTGGTAAAACCTGAAGGGTTTTATTTTTTATAAGAATATCCAGGGCAAGGGCCTGTCTCGATTTCACAATACAGGGAAGCGGCCTAAGTATGATAAAACCATGTAGAATTTTTGATTCTCTGTATCTCAAGAGTCTTTTTCAAAGAATGGTAAAAACCTCCAGCACAATATTTTTTAAGGGATTGCCGTCCACATCATTAACTTTTTTGGTTTTGCCTTGACTGGTAGAGATAATTAGATTAAACATAATCACTTAAAAATAAAGAGGGATATTTTAATTATGGATGAATCAAGTAGGCTAATTAAAGAAATAAAGGAAAGAGTTGAGAAGTTACGGGAAAAGGGCATTAACCTTTATCCGTCAGGATTTAAAAGGGATACGACGGCAGAGGATATATCTAATCGTTTTGGGGAAATGAGTCATGATGAACTTCAAAATATCAACGATTTATTTACGTTATCCGGAAGGGTCATGTCCATAAGGAATTTCGGCAAGGCTGCCTTTATACACATCAAAGATGGCACTGGCAGTCTTCAGGCGTATATAAGAAAGGATAAAATCGGAGATGATAATTTTATAACCTTTAAGCTCATAGATGTCGGTGATCATGTGGGAATTTCAGGATCGGTTTTTAGGACCCAGACAGATGAATTAACTCTGCTGGCAGACTCCATTGTCATTCTCTCAAAGTCCCAGCGGCCGCTACCAGAAAAATATCACGGATTAATAGACGTAGAGGCAAGATATCGTCAACGTTATCTTGATTTGATAGTTAATGACTATGTAAAAAACACCTTTAAACTTAGAAGCAGCATATTAAAAAGCATACGTGAGTTTTTTTACAACCAAGGGTACATGGAGGTGGAAACCCCGATGATGCAAGCAATTCCAGGGGGAGCAACTGCCAGGCCATTTAAGACATATCATAATACATTAGATATGGATTTGTATTTGAGGGTAGCGCCTGAGCTGTTTCTGAAGAGATTGGTGGTTGGGGGATTTGAAAAAATTTTTGAATTAAATAGAAATTTCAGAAATGAAGGCATATCAACAAATCACAACCCAGAGTTTACCATGCTGGAATTTTATACCGCCTATGCAACCTATGAAGATATGATGGATCTAACTGAAGAGCTTTTACTATACTTGATAGAAAAGATCTTTCACCAGTCGACAATAAAATATCAGGATACTATGCTGGATTTTTCAACGCCGTGGCGAAGAATTTCATTGGTTGATTCCCTTAGGGATATTGGTGGCATTCCGGAAGATATACTTTCCAACAATAAGACAATAGTGGATTTTGCCAATAGCAAGGGGGTTGATGTAGAGAATTCCTGGGAAATTGGAAGGGTATTGTTTGAACTATTCGAGCATTTTGTTGAACCGAAATTAATTCAACCTACCTTTATTATAAATTACCCTATAGAGGTCAGTCCTCTTTCAAGGAGAAGTGACAAAGAGCCTGGGATTGCGGAAAGATTTGAATTATTTATAGCTGGTAAAGAGATAGCAAATGGTTTCTCTGAGCTTAATGATCCGGATGATCAGCGTGATAGATTCCTAAGACAAGCTTCTTTGAGGGATTCCGGTGATGAGGAGGCCCTCTTTATGGACAGTGATTATATTAGGGCCCTTGAATATGGTCTTCCACCTACGGCAGGGGAGGGCATTGGCATAGATCGACTTGTTATGATTTTAACGGACTCTCCCTCTATAAGGGATGTTATTTTATTCCCCCATATGAGAAAAAAATAGCTAGATTTATAGTGTGGTATGTTTATATAGTTATTCTTTCGTCAGATAATGTTTCCTTTAAATCGTAACACATTCGTAGAAAGTCTTTTGCGAGTCATATTTGACCGTTTTTGAACGTAATTCATAAAGTGCTAAATGGTATGAATACCAAACTGCTTGAGGACATTAACCTGTAGGGAGTTTTACGTGACACTATAGCAAAAATACGCAATGAACGCTCAATTTCAGGATGGTTATAATTATAACGGAAGGTCTCGAGCTGCCATTGGTTGTTTTAGTAAGTACGTGCTGATCTATAGGCAAGGTCAATAAAAGAAAGTCAAGCCCCTCCGGGATGAAGGCCTTACAGGCCGGAGGCGAACTGTAAACATTTAACCTGTAAAGGCCTGTAATTTTTATCTTTAAAGTTTAATACTATGTCTTTTGAACTTTTTTTTTCATTAAGATATTTGAAGGCAAAGAGAAAGCAGGGTTTTATCTCTATCATTACCGGTATATCAATTTTAGGAATAATGATAGGTGTAATGGCACTGATTGTAGTATTGGCAGTGATGAACGGGTACAGAGAAGATTTGTTGAAAAAGATCCTCGGCGTAAATTCCCATATATTTATCTTAAACTATAACGGGGGAATTACCGACACAGAGGACGTCATTAAGTCAGCAACAAAGGTTGACGGCGTTATTTCGGCAACACCGTTTATCTATAGCCAGGTAATGATTAAAAAAGATGAAAACATCTCGGGCGCTATTCTTAGGGGTGTAGACCCAAATACAGGTGGTAAGGTAATTAACATTGATTCTATGATAAAGGGGGCATCTCTATCTGTTTTAAAACAGTCAGAAACTGGGTTAAAAGGCGTTATAATTGGGAGCGAGCTATCCAGACAGATAGGTGCACTGCCAGGGGATATTGTGACAATAGTTTCACCTGTAGGTAAATTGACGCCATTGGGAAGGGTGGCTAGTGAAGATAACTTTATTGTAAAGGGTCTGTTTGAGTCTGGAATGTATGAATATGATAACTCGCTTTTGTATATCTCCTTGACTGATGCCCAGCATTTTCTATCCCTTGGGAATGAGGTAACAGGGATTGAACTAAGGATTAAGGATATACAGGATAGTGAGGAAATAAGCAGCACCATTCAGGATAAACTTGGCTATCCTTACTGGACAAAAGACTGGAAGATGATGAATAGGAGTCTTTTTTCCGCATTAAAGCTTGAAAAGGTTACGATGTTCATTATTCTCACCATGATAATTCTTGTAGGGGCCCTTAATATAATCAGCTCACTGGTAATGTTGGTCATGGAAAAGCATAGGGATATCTCTATACTGAGAACCATGGGCGCCTCGTCTAAAAGTATTATGTACATTTTTATATTTCAAGGTCTCTTTGTTGGCCTTGTAGGTACCTTGCTGGGATTGATTTCCGGGTCCTTCCTCTGTCAGCTATTGGAAAGGTATAAATTCATCAAACTTCCTCCAGACGTTTATTATATAACTACCTTGCCGGTCAGAATGGAGTGGATGGATACTTTTTTGATTGCCTTTGCTGCAATAGTTATATCTTTTATTGCTACCATTTTTCCCTCACGTCAGGCATCCCGTGTTAACCCTTTAGAGGCATTGAGATATGAGTAAGGTAGATAATAACGTTGCAGACGTATATCGGGTATTTTACAGGCGGTGATGGCCACTTTTGGGAAGTGATGTATAAGATAATGAAACCTTTACTAAAAATAGAAAATGTTTATAAAGATTTTAAGAAAAAAGACCAGGTAATCTCGACACTTAAAGATGTTAGCCTGCAGATATTACCAGGTGAATCCCTTGCAATAATAGGGCCTTCAGGGGCAGGCAAATCAACTCTCCTTAATATTATGGGGACATTAGAGGTGCCATCTAAGGGTAAGGTATTTTTTAACGATGAAAATGTTTTCCAGATGGATGAAAAGGAACTTAATAGAGTTAGAAACCTAAAAATAGGCTTTGTTTTTCAATTTCACCATCTTTTATTTGAATTTAATGCCCAGGAAAACGTCAGCATTCCTGCCATGATAGCTGGACAGGATAGAAAAAAATCTGCTAAGATGGCCTCCACTATGCTTGGAAAGATGGGTTTGGAGGATAGACTTTATCACAGGGTGGGGGAGCTTTCGGGAGGAGAACAACAAAGGGTGGCAATTGCCCGAGCCCTTGTTATGGGACCTAAATTGCTATTAGCTGATGAACCTACCGGGAACCTGGATAAGGTTACAGGTGATGAGATAATAAAACTTCTCCTTGCCCTTAATAAGGAAAAGGGCCTGGCATTGGTTATAGTGACTCACAACATGGAGCTTGCTGACCAGTTATCCAGAAAATCGTTATTAATTGATGGAAGATTTGCATAGAAATAGCTGAATACATGAATATATCTTACTGTTAGGGCATATTAATTTTAAATCTTTAAAAAATACAACTTAGAACAAGTGCCCAAACATCAATAGCCAAATAGATTAGTTTTTTTGAGATAAATATGTTTAATCCCTATAAAGTCTGCACATATCAGGTTAACGACAAGAACCGGTCAGTGCTTAAAGGATCAATGATTAAAAAAATAGTACACTGCATTGTTCATATGCTACTACCCAGCCCCTTCTTATTTGTTTTGATCCCTTTTTTGGTTACCCCTCATTTACATGCAAAGAACTCAGAAACAATAGCAGTTCTCCCCTTTAAAATTTACACGTTAAGGCCAATGGACCATCTTGTTTCAGGACTCCAACAGGACTTAACAACAAGATTAGCTGAAAAAGGATATAGCATCCTTAATCCGGAAATACTAAACGAAAGTATATTGCCTAAGTTAACATTGGCGGATTTAGAACGTATAAGGAAGATAGGCAGGGAAAAAAAGATTGACTGGTTGATAAAAGGAAACCTGAGCAAGGTTGGTGAAAAGATAAGTGTTGATCTTGCAATTATTCCTATATCAATTAAGAGAAAACCTTCTTCTGATTTTTTTGTAGGAGACAAGATAGATACATTAGATAAATTAATGGAGAAGGCTACAATATCAATATCAAACAAGATTAGAGGCCTTGTAGAGATAGGCTCGATAAGCATTGAGGGGAATAAGAGGATTGAGACTGATGCTATCCTTGCCTCTATTGAGAGTCAAAAAGGGGCAATATTTCGACCAGAGCAATTGGATAAAGACCTTAAATCCATATATCAGATGGGTTTTTTCGAGGATGTACAGATAGATGTGGAGGAAGGTCATAAAGGTAAAAATGTAATCTTTAAGCTTAGCGAAAAACCATCAGTTGGAAGGATTAGGTTTGAGGGAAATAAAAAGATTGAACAAAAGGATTTGATGGATGTGTTAGGCATAAAAAAATACACTATCCTAAACAGAAAGGCGATAAATGATAGTATAGAGAGGCTGAGAGATCATTACCATCAAAAAGGATATTATAATGTTGTTATGAAATATACAGT